>DHTG01000053.1:0-16142 GCA_002411545.1 Bacteroidales bacterium UBA5266
TAATAACCGCCGTTGATGGTGTTGTGAATGACGCGAATGCCTGAATTTAAGTTTGCCGTATTGTTAAAATAAATACCGGATTGTTGAAGCGAAGTTGCCGTATCAAGGATGATATTACAATTCCGGATTTCAATATCGGAACAACTGCCGTATAAAATTACGCCATACATGATATCGTAGGCATCGATGGTTAGGTTGTCAAAAATGAGATGGGATGTATTGGTTAAGGTGATGACATTGGTCATACCTTTTAGGATTACATTCTCCCGATTTACCGCTTTAAACGTAATAGTATTGATGCTATCGCTACCCGGAATAATCCCTCCCATGGTCAAATCATAATATTCGCCATCTTGGATTACAAATGTAACGGGACCATCAATGCTGCAGAAGGTAGCCACTTGTATGGCTTCGCTTAAGGAAGCAAAATCGGCACCGGTACCGCCTATGGTAAAGGTTCCGTGTAAGGGCATATCACAACCGTAAACACTAAGGGTAACCGTATCGTTGCCGGGATTCATGTCGAAGGCTGTGCCATTGGGTTGGGATATCCAAATTTTAATGGTATTGAATTTACTTTGGGGTTGGAAACTTCCCAAATGAGCGATGGTGTCGGTATAGGGCAACAAAGCACCTGACCAGGAGACCGGAGATTGTACTACCCCGTTGACAGACCAATTCAGGGTAACATTGTATAAGGTGTCGTAGGAGCCGATATTCATAAAAATAGCATCTACATTGGTAGTTTGATTGGTCGGTTTGGATAGCACCCAATTATCCGCTCCCAAGGCAATGATATCGAAAATTAAACGGGAAGGGGTATAGCAACCCATGGCAGTGATGCCGATACGCAAACTATCTAATATATCTATAGGTACCAAGGGCGAAATCGGGCTTTCAAAGTTCACATAATTGGTCATTTGAAGGTGCTTGGAGGTATCAATATAATGGGGCAGCATGCTTATGGAGTTCGAATCTTGTCCGGTAGTGCTTACCCATGTATTCATATCAAGGATAGCAGCGCCAAAATAACCTACATAATTGCCAAGTGCACTGTAATAATTATTGTAATCCATGAAACAGTTCAGTCCAAAATTGGTATTAGCGCACTGAACGGGATACCCTTGTTGGGTTACAATATTGTTGTTTTGTAAGTTAAGATAGGTGGGGTAGCTGATGTTAATAGCCGCTACATCGTTCATACCGGTTTTTAATATAGAATTATGAATCACATCGGCTGAAGCATACAATAAGGTTATAACCGGTCCTCCGGCATTTTTTGAGTCACTAAAACCGGATCCTCCGGAAGCTGAATTACTGTGTACTATGATTTCATTATTGGCTATCAATGCGATATTGACAGTGTCTAAGTAATTCAGATACATAAAATTCATGCCTGTGGAATTGTCAAGTACGCGATAGGAACGTATTTTGTTTTTGCATATGTATTTCCCGTGGGTATATTGAGCTTGGATAGCCGTGAAAGTACTGCCGGCATAATTTAAACGAGAAAAGAAATGATTTTCAGAAATCGAATTAAATTGAGTATAGCGAAGGTAAACAGCCGCTGTCAACGCATTTTTGATAATGTTATTCTCTATATATAAATTCGTATTATAATTATAGTTATCGGGACCGTTGATATACATGCCGTAAGATCCTCCGTTAATAAAATTATTAAGGATACGTATTCTGTCAAATAGTCCGGTATTTAGGTTTTTGTATATTCCGTATGTGGTAGTTTTACCGGTTGAATCCAATAGAATATGACAATTATTGATTTCAATATTATACGCGGTATCGAGGAATGCAATTCCCTGGAAGGTTTCGGTAGCATCTATGCTTACATGTTGAATAACGACATTGTGTGAACGAGCTATATCGATTACACTGGATCTATTGGGATCGTTTTTCAAAATCACATCTTCTGCATTTCCCGATAAGGAAGTGATTGTTAATATGTCGTATGCACCTGTATATTCGTTGAGGTTAATAAGATCAATGCTTTGTACATAGGTGCCGTTTTGTAATTTCAGGGTTACGTTTCCGTTTGTACCGCAAAGATTTAACACCTCTAAGGCGTCGTTAACGCTAGGGAAATCACCGCTGGATCCCACGGTATAATCGCCGGATAAAATCACGTCGCAACCATAGGTAACTTTGGATACTATAGTATCGTAAGATGGATTTCTCATTCCATTGGGTTCAGAAATCCAAGCGGTTATGGTGTCGTATTTGCCGAATTGCGGATAAAAAGTACCCAGTCTGACTTGTTCGGAAAAGCCTTCGTCGAGGGTGCCTGTCCAATAAGTAATAGGTTGATTAACCCCATTGAGTGTCCAGTAAATGACGGCTGATGTTAGTTGCATTAAGCCTCTATTTTCGATGTTGACGACCACAGGAGTTTGTACGCCGGCATAAGCTCCGCGCAGGGGGGTGTCGATGGCATTAATGGCTACGGAATTGCTGTCAAAGCCCCATTTTCGATCAATGAAATAGGAAGAATTGACCATGGCATCGTTTCCTACCGTATCCGTAACATACACCATATAGTCTACCTGAGTACCAATAGGAAATTGCGGAATGCTGCCCATCCATGTACTATCGCCTTCAATCAATGTCATGACCACGGAATCTTTCATATCAGCTTGGTCGGGTATTTTGTATGTATAGCGTAAAATAGGAGATTGTAAAGGGATGAGTGTTCTCGGAGCTGCTTTGGCAATGATTTGATAAGGACCGGCTCCCAATACTTTTCCGGCAATGATGGGTTTTAAAAGTTCGACTGCAGGAGGATTGATTTCAGAAGTAGATGCAATGAGTTCAAAATTATCGATTAACCAACCCCAGGTAAATTGGGAGCCGGTTTTACTGCCTTTTACAATTTTAAAGCGGAATTGTACTCTGGCAAAGGATACTTCCTGGCTAATGTCAAAGCTTTCGGTACGCCACCAGGAATTATTGGGTTCGGCATAGAAATCGTTATTCATCCAAGCATCGTAGCTTTTATCGTGAAATTGTTGGGTTTTGCGATACGTGATGCTTGAACCCTTGTAGGTATTGGCCGGTAATTTTCTCCAACGTGCACCTACATAATCTTCTTTATATTCGACCGTTACTTGGTCGAAATCTGCAATTTTACAGATATGCGAAAATCGTAGGTATGCATAGCCGTAAGGCTGTAGATCATACAAAGGGGATAGTAATACAGCGGAATCGCCTTCGGTATCGGGGATAAAACCCCAGGAAGCTTTTCCGTTGACAGATAATTGTGTGTCTAACATCCAAGCTGTCGTTGGATGCATGCTGAAACTTTGCGTTGTTCCATCAAAGTTTTCGGTAAAAGTTACGCGAGTTTGAGATTGGAGCAAGGTAAATATACTCATTACCCCAATCATTAAATAAAGTTTTTTCATTTTGTACATTGTATTTTATATAGTTATTAATTATTTCGATAATATCCCAAAATGTGTGTATTTTCTATTTCTTTTAATTTCCTAAAAATTCAACTGCAAATATATAAATATTTTTTATAATAGAATGAAAAAAAAACAGGATTTAGATATGATATTTATAAAAAACTTATAATCAGATAAAATGATTTTTAATGCATTTGTATTTTTTTAATTTATGCACAAAATACCAATAAGCAGGTGCACATTAACGCTTATTTTTAATACCCGTTTGAATAGAAATGTGTATTTATCGGATTTTTTTGTTAGAAGCAATGAGTTACCATTATTACGGAATAATTCTGTCGGCATTTTTAGCGATAAAGTTTTCCCATCCCTTGTAGGTGTCGGAAGGTATGGGGTTATGGGATTGGAAGTAATGGCAGAGGGCAATTCCCAATGCATCGCTGGCATCAAGGTAGAGGGGTTTTTCTTTCATAGGGATTAGGTGGCAGAGCATGGCTGCCATTTGTTCTTTGGATGCACTTCCTTTGCCGGTAATGGATTGCTTGACTTTTTTAGGAGAATATTCAAATACCGGAATGTTTTTATGTAGAGCCACGGCTATGGCAGTGCCTTGGGCTCGTCCTAATTTCAGCATGGATTGTACATTTTTACCGAAAAAGGGAGCTTCAATGGCCATGACATCGGGAAGGTGTTTTTCTATCAAAGCAAGGGTAAACTCGAAAATATGTTTCATGCGCAATAGTTGGTTGTCTTTAGGATTTAACTTCAGCACACCCATGTCGAGGAGTTCTATGTCTTTGTTTTTGCTATGGATAATGCCGTAACCCATGATGTTTGAACCCGGGTCTATGCCTAATATGACCTGATCGTTTAGCTGCATGTGCGTTTTTCTGCAAAGGTAATTAAAAGCTGAATATTATTTGGCTAAGCATACGATTTTTTATAGACTTTTCGTTGTGTTTGTGTTTATACGATACTTAAATTAATATATACTATGCAACAAGCCCGTTTAACTTTGATAGCCGATCATGCCTTACACATGAAAGAGAAAGAAACTATCGTCGCTTTATGTACGGAAAGCGATGGGAAGTCTCTTTTACAGCAAGCATTGAATCTACAATCAAATATTGTGAATTATAAAGATCCCGACCAAGCAGAGAAAGTGGTTTATCAAGGGGTAAATAATAACGGGGATTTGTTGTTTTCAGTGAATGAAATAAATATACGCATTTCGAAACATCTTATTCAATTTTACTTTCCGTTTTTATTTAGGGTAATGGTTGATTACATTCCATTACGTAATGCCTATTATCGATTCTTACATCATTTTCTCACTCCGTTTCATAGCACCCGTTTGATAGAATTTCCTTCGTTTTGGGAACAGAAATCCCATGAAGTGAAAAACGAATGGCACGAACGTCGTTTAAAGGAATTACAATATAAACTGGTGAATGAAGGGACTTCGTTTAAACGCAGTCGCTTGAATTTGCAACTTTGCTTAGGCGAACCCACCTATGATATACGGACCATTATGGCAAATAAGTACAGGGTTTGGAAAGAAATTAATTATGATGATTTACTTCATCCGTCCGATTCGAATCCTTTATTGGCTTAAGATTTCTTTTGATTGTCTATTGCTTGTTTTGGAACAAACAAGAGTTTCTTTTTATACGAATAGTATAGACAGAAAATCCCAAGAATAATAAAAGGTATACTGAGCCATTGCCCCATATTTAACGTCATTCCTACTTCAAAATCGACTTGTTCTTTTTTTACAAATTCGATGAAGAAACGGGCGGTAAAAATCACGATAAGCAGGATTCCTGTGGTTCGTCCGGCATAGATTTTTCCTTTAGTATGTTTGAAATAATACCATAGATGGAATAGAAAGAGGGAAAAATATACAAAAGCCTCATAGAGTTGTGTGGGATGTCGAGGTTCACAACATTCGTCGCTACCTTGAAGTTGCATAAAAATAAAACCCCAAGGTTTATCGGTGATGACGCCAATGATTTCGGAGTTCATCAAATTGCCACAACGCACAAAGGCGGCGGCAATGGGAACTGCGATGGCTAAACGGTCTAATAGCCAAAGAATATTGATTTTATATTTATAGGCAAAATATACTACAAATAGAATGATGGCGATGACTCCGCCGTGGCTTGCCAAACCGGCATAGCCGGTGAATTGCCATCCTTGTGGTGTTTGTGTAAAAGGGATAAATATTTCCAAGAGATGGTGTTGGAAATATGCCCAATCGTAGAACAAGCAATGTCCGAGTCGCAGTCCGACCACGGTCCATAAAATGGTATAGATGGCAAAACGGTCAGTGAGTTGCTGAGGAAATCCTTCTTTTGACAACATTTTTTGAAACAGCAGGTAAGCGAGTAAAAAGCCACTTGCCAACAGCAAACCGTACCATCCGACTCTTACATTTCCCAATTCAAAGAGAATGGGGTCGACGTTCCAAGTAATATAAGCTAACATAATGATTTATTTTAATGTTATTTGGACCATTCCACACCGTCTTTGGTGTCTTTTATTGTGATGCCGATGGCTTGTAAGGCTTGCCGTATGCCGTCGGCCGAAGTATAATCTTTACGTTCTTTGGCTTGGCTGCGTAAGGAGAGGATGAGTTGCATTAAATCATCTTCCAGGTTTTTTGTTGTACTTTTTTCGTTATCGACACTCATACCCAGGATATCGAATAAGAAGGTATCGAATAAATGCGTAAGTTTTTCGATGTTTTCTTGAGCCAAGGATAGCTTGCCTGCATAGGCCGCATTGATGATGCGACCCGCATCGAAGAGGGTGGCAATGACAATGGGACTGTTAAAGTCGTCGTTCATGGCTTGGAGGCATGTTTGAAACAGGCGATCGACTTCGGCAAAGCTTTCCGGGTTTGTATTTGTTTGAGAAGGTTTTATTTTTTTTAGGGTGTCGTAAGCTTCCATCAGTTTATGCATGCCTTTTTCGGCAGCCAATAGGGCTTCGTTGGAGAAGTCGAGGGTGCTGCGGTAGTGGGCTTGTAACATAAAAAAACGTATGGTCATGGGGTCGAAAGCTTGGCTAAGCATAGAATGTGTCCCTTGAAAGAATTCGTCGAGGGTGATAAAGTTGCCGAGCGATTTGCCCATTTTTTGCCCGTTGATGGTTATCATATTATTATGTAACCAATAGCGAACGGATGCAATGCCGTTGGCTACCGTACTTTGACATACTTCCGACTCATGATGAGGGAACAATAAATCCATACCCCCTCCATGTATGTCGAATTGTTTGCCGAGGTATTTGGTACTCATGGCTGTACATTCGATGTGCCAGCCCGGAAAACCTACACTCCAGGGCGATTTCCATTTCATGATATGTTCGGGAGCTGCTTTTTTCCAAAGGGCAAAATCGGCAGAATTGCGTTTTTCATCTTGTCCGTCTAAGCTGCGCGAATTGGCGATGAGTTCTTCGAGTACACGTCCCGATAATTTACCGTAACCGAAATCTTTGTCGTATTTTGCCACATCGAAATAGACCGAACCGTTAGCGATATAGGCATAGTCGTTGTGTAATATATGTTCGACCATTTCGATTTGTTCGAGTATATGTCCGGAAGCGCGGGGTTCGATGGAAGGACGTAGCACATTGAGTTTGTCCATGGCAAAATGATATTTGTCCATATAATATTGTGCCACTTCCATGGGTTCCAATTGTTCTATTTGTGCTTTTTTTGCGATTTTATCTTCGCCTTCATCGGCATCGTTTTCCAAATGACCTACGTCGGTAATGTTACGTACATAGCGTACTTTATATCCTAAGAACTTCAGGTATCGAAATATCAAGTCAAAGACGATAGCCGGACGTGCATGACCCAGATGAGGTTCTCCGTACACGGTGGGACCGCATACATACATGCTGACAAAGGGAGGATGTAAAGGAACAAAAGTTTCTTTCTTACGATGAATGGTGTTATATACTGTTAATGTATTGTTTTCAAGTAACATAAATCTATTTTTTGGGAACTTCTATCAAGTTTCCTCTGATTTGTAAGGTAAGCTTAGGTTGGTCGGGATCGTTGGTAATGATGTCGATGGTTCTATATTGAGAGCCTGTTTTTCCGAATGTACGGAAGAGTGCATCGACGGGTATGCTTTCGCCGGGAGCTAATTCAGTTTTGATAAGGGTAGGGGTAGTACAACCGCAGGATGTCTTTACTTTACGAATCATGAGGGTGCTTTTGCCGGTATTTTTAATGGTGAAAGTGCATTTGATGTCTTTTCCACTGGTGTCAGTACCAAAATTATATTCGTCCTTTTCAGTGAAAATATGGGGGGCGTTTTCACGTTGTTCGGGTGTCCATACTTTGAAATTGTCGTAAACTTCGGCAGAGATATAGAATGTTTTGCGTGGACGATCCGGATCGTTGGTATACATAAAGAAACGATCAAATACATTCCCCCAATCGTTTTTGATGCTTGCATCATAGGAAAAGCATAGGATGCCTTCGCCTTTGGGTTTAAGGGAAGGGGTGAGGTAAGATATTTTTATGTTTGCCGGTAAGGATTGGTAGGAGAAAGTCATGACTGAATCCCATTCATTGTAAAAGTGCAAGGTGTCATATACTATTTCTTCCCTGTGCATGATGTAACGTTTTTGGTTGGTTTTATAGCGTAAATTACCTTCCTTCATGCCGTATTCTTCTTGTTTGGTTTTGGGTATAGGGACAATATAACCTTTTACCATAAGGTTATAAGTCTCTGTTTTGCCGTTTTCTTCCGTTGTTACTTGAATGGGGAAAGCAAACATGCCTTTGCGGTTGCTCGGATCGACATATACGTGAATGTTTCCTTTTTCATTGGGTTGTACGGCTGATTTTTTCCAATCAAAACTCAAGCAGGGACAAGCCGTTGAATTGATCTGGCTTATCTTAATATCATCGGAGGATGTATTGGTGAAAAGAAATTGACAGGCAGCTTTCCCGGCTGTTTCTTGGATATGATAAAATTCATGTGTGGTTTCGACAAATTTAAGCCCTTGCGCATAAAAGCTGCTGATGAAAAATAACAAACAAATACTAATTACAATTTTTTTCATATATCAATCATTTTTTTGATAGTTGGTAAACGTAAAATGCATAAAAATGTTATGAATTTTTCAATATTTTATCAATATTATTTAAATCTTCTTTGATCTTTTTATCGGTAGCGATGAGATTTTCAATGGATCGGCAAGCGTGTAAGACGGTAGCGTGGTCTTTATCGCCGCATTTTGCTCCGATTTGTGATAAGGACATATCGGTATATTTTTTGGCAAAATACATCGAAGAATGTCTTACATGTACGATATCCCGCTTCCTGGATTTGGAAAACAAGAGATTGACAGGCATATTATAATAATCGCATACTACTTTTTGAATGTAATCGATTGACATTTCATGGGCTGTATTTTGGACAAACTTATCAATCATTTGTTTGGCTAATTCGACGGTAATTTGTTTTTTGTTTAAAGAAGATTGTGCTAAAATGGAAATAATGGCACCTTCGATTTCACGCACATTGGTTACGATGCGATAGGCCAAATATTCTATGACTTCTTCATCGATGTCTTGGATGCCGTTGTTGTATAATTTACTTCGGATGATTTTGATGCGGGTTTCTTTATCGGGAACTTGCAAATCGGCCGATAAACCCCATTTAAAACGGGATAACAAACGCTGTTCAAAGCCTGTCATTTCGGAAGGTGATTTGTCGGAGGTGATGACCAATTGCTTGTTTTTTTGATGATAAAAATTAAAGATATGGAAAAATACTTCTTGGGTTTTGGGTTTAGACACTAAGAATTCGATATCATCAATAATCAACACATCGAGCAAGTGGTAGAAATGTACAAAATCGTTGATGTTGTTTCCTCTGGCAGCTTCTATGTATTGTTGGATAAAGGTCTCGGCATTGACGTATAATACGGTCAATTCGGGGAAGTTCTTTTTAGTTTCTAAGCCTATGGCATGAGCCAAATGGGTTTTGCCTAAGCCGACGCTTGAATATATAAATAAAGGATTAAAAGCTGTTTTGCCGGGGTTTTTGGCAATGGCATAGCCGGCTGCTCGGGCTAAACGATTGCAATCCCCTTCGATGAAATTATCAAAGTTGAGGTTTTTATTTAATTGTGATTTTATATTTAATTTTTTGATACCCGGTAATACAAAAGGATTGGGTATTTGACGTAGCTCTTGATCCTCTTCAATAAAAATAGGATTTTTAGTTTGTGATTCTACGGCGTTGATGGTAGAAGTAGGTAGGGTAACACTTGATTTTTCGCCGCTATCGGAGGAGGAAATGGGGATTTTATATTCCAATTTTCCATTTGCTCCCAACACTTTTTTGATGGCGGTTTTTAATAATTCCCAAAAATTTCCTTCAATGAATTCATGATAAAACATCGAAGGCACTTCAATCGTAAGTACGTGTTTGCTTAATCCAATGGCTTTAATAGGCGTGAACCAAGTTTCGTAACTTTGCGCTGAAATGTTTTCTTTAATGATTTTTAAGCATTGATTCCAAATGATTTGACAATCGTTTACTTTTCCATCCATGTATTAAGTTTTTAGAAATTAAGATAATGCATTAATCTTAATAATCTGTTTATTTATTTTATCAGTTGTTTAAATCCTTATGATTGAAGTGCATGATTGTTTTCTATGACTTCCATATCTTTTGTCGCAAAATTAACATTAAAAAGTGTAAAAAACTTATGAAAAGAAATTGATTTATTAAAAAAAATATGTATTAAAATCTCTTTTCAGTAACTTATGTAAATACTCCAAAATATTTTTCATGTATCAGTATGACAATACTATATAAAGTCGTAAATAGCGTAATTTTAAAGGGTTTAGGTAGTAATTTGCAAGCATGCAGTCATATAAAAAATATTTTCGAATTTTTTCATTTCGGGATGTTGAAATGTAATGTTATTTTATACGGTTTCTATATATTCCATTTTCACGGCAGGCATGTTTTTAAATTGAGAGAGGACTTCAGGACTTTTAGTACGCGGGATTTCACAGATGATGATACATTTTTCTTTTTCGTAATCATTTCTTTTAATAGAGATAAAATCTTTTTTTAGTGCTTGCATCACTTCATTCATATAGGGATAGTCAAAGCGGATATGAAAGATGTTGTTAATGGTTTTTTCGATGATATTTGCTTTTTCAATGGTCATTTGTGTGGTTGTTTTGTAGGCATTTATCAATCCGCTCAAGCCAAGTTTAGTACCACCGAAATAACGAATAACGACCGCCAGTACATTTTTTAATTCGTAGGATAACAATTGTCCGTAGATAGGTTTACCGGCGGTGCCGGAGGGTTCTCCGTCGTCGTTGATGCGGTAGGCTGCTTCGTGGATATGGCCTAAGGTATAGGCATAGCAATGATGACGGGCATTGTAATGTTCTTTTTTTAGCTGTTGCAGAATGTGTTTAATCTCCTCTTCCGAGGTAACAGGATATAGCAAACCGACAAAGCGGCTTCCTTTTATCTTAAATTGAGCCTCCGACATTTTATCTATGGTTTTATAAATGTCGTCGCTCATGTTTATTCGGTACTGGGTTTAGTTTTTAAGGAGCTTCCAATTAAGTAGACACATAAAAGGACAAACATCACGATAGCGGCTATATGGAAGAAGGAAGATTCGATATAGGAATCGGGCATGCCTAATTCAATTCCAATGTATTTGAGCAGTGCACTGACAACACCCATAATGGCACCTCCTGCCATTAATCCGGAAGCAATGAGTGTGCCTTTGTCTTTGCGTGCTTTGTTGGTGGCACTGTCTTTCGATCTTGAGCTGATGAGCCAAGCGATGAAACCGCCTACTAAAAGCGGAATGTTCAAGGCTAAGGGGATAAACATGCCCAAAGAGAAGGCCAGGGCAGGTATGCCTATTCTATCCAATAAGATGGCTAATATGGCTCCTATGATGTATAATAGCCAGGGTGTATTTCCCCCAAACATCAAAGGTTCAATGATAGCGGCCATGGCATTGGCCTGAGGTGCTACTAATCCACCTTCGCCGTAACCATAGGTTTCGGATAAAATCATGATAACAGCTCCGACAGTAAGTGCCGATACCAAGGTGCCTACAAATTTCAAGCTTTGTTGTTTGAAAGGAGAGGAGCCTATCCAGTAACCAATTTTTAAGTCGGTGATAAAGCCACCGGCCATGGCTAAAGCGGAACATACGATGCCTCCTACGACGAGGGCGGTTACGATGCCTGTAGCTCCTTGCAGTCCGACAGCGGATAAGATAAAGGATGAAAGTATCAACGTCATCATTGTCATACCCGATACCGGATTGGTGCCTACGGTGGCTATGGCTGTAGCCGCTACGGTTGTAAATAAAAAGGCGAATATAAAGACGACCAAAATGCCTACAATCACTTGAAGAATATTCATTTGCATGCCACCGAATAAAAAGAATACCAGCATTAAAATAGCTACGGCAAGAAAACCGAAAAGGATGATTTTCATTGAAATGTCTTTTTGTGTACGCAATACCTTATGGGCGGATGTTTCAGGGGTGTCTTTACTGCTTTTAAATGCCATGCCAAAGGAAGTTTTGATAACGCCCGATGATTTGATAACGCCGATGATGCCGGCCATGGCAATACCTCCTATACCAATATAACGGACAAAGGAAGAGAAAATAATTTCAGGTTCCATGCTACTCATTAAAATGCCGTCGGGAGTAACTCCATATTGACCCAATAAGGGAACGATAAACCACCAGGCCAAAAACGAGCCTGCACAGATAATGCCGGCATATTTGAGTCCGATCAGAAAACCGGTACCTAAAAGTATGGAGCTGGCATTCATATGGAAAACGAATTTAAAATCGGAAGCCAACTTAGTGCCGAAATCGGCCATGCGTGTAGATATGTTTTCAGCCCATAATTGGAAACTGGTCATGCAGAAATCATAGACGCCTCCAATTAAACCACTAATCAATAGTAATTTGGCTTGGTTTCCCCCTTTTGCTCCCGAGACCAATATTTCGGTTGTGGCCGTAGCTTCCGGAAAAGGATATTTGCCGTGCATGTCGGAGACAAAATATTTACGAAAGGGAATTAAAAACAAAATACCTAAGAAGCCGCCAAACAAAGAAGCCAAAAATATCTGCATGAAATTCACCTCGATATGCATGTCGGGATTGGTCTCTTTTAAAATGTAGATAGCCGGTAGGGTAAAGATGGCCCCGGCCACGATTACTCCCGAGCTGGCTCCTATGGATTGTATGATTACATTTTCGGATAAAGCACTTTTGCGTTTTGCCAAAGTCGATACACCTACTGCTATGATGGCAATGGGAATGGCTGCTTCGAATACTTGGCCAAAGCGCAATCCTGAATAAGCGGTAGCCGCTGAAAAGATAATGGCTGTAATGATACCCCAGAATACCGTCCATCCGTTGATTTCTGGATATTTTTTGTCGGAGAGTAAAATAGGCTTATAGTGTTCTCCTTCTTTTAATTCTGTGTATGCATTGTCGGGTAATCCTTTTATTTTTTCTTCTTCGCTTGCTGACATAATAGGTGTATTTATCGTTTTTTTTATTTGATATCTTTAAGCAGTTTTAATTTTGATTCAATTTCTTGGATTTCATCTTTTGCTTTGATAATTTTCTTTTCGAATTCCGCTTTCAGTAAATCGGCATTTTTGGAGCTGGCAAAAAAGCCTAGATTATTTTCCCAAAGTGCCACGTCTTCTTTGAGTTTGGAAATTTTATTTTGCAATACTCTTTTTTCTCTGCGTATGCCTTCCGAAGCGTTTTTATCGTCCAAGATGTTTTTAATATGCTCTTGGTAGTGAATGTTTTTTACGTCTTTTTGGTTAATTTTGAGTTTTTCGAAACGATTGTCGATGGCCGAACGGAATTCTTTCCACAGCCGTTCTTTTTCCGCTATGGGGGTATAGCCGATTTCGGTCCATTCACGTTGGAATGCTTTGATGATTTCGAGGTTTTCTTCTTTAGATTCGGCAAAAGGAGCTTCAATCACTCGTTGTATCAATGCTTCTTTTTTTGCGAGATTGCTTTGTTCGTGTTGTTCGATATTAGCGAAATAGGCTTGTTTTGTTTCGAAGAAATCATCGCAAGCTTTACGAAAACGTTTCCATAATATATCGGATTGCTTACGTGCCACCATGCCGATTTCTTTCCATTCTTTTTGAAGTTTTAATATGTCATCGGTAGCTTTTCTCCAGTCATTGCGTTGTGCAATGGCTTCGGCTTGGATGCATAGATTCACTTTTTTATTATAGTTGTCTAATTGTTCGGATTTTATTTTAGAGACGTATTGCTTTTTCGATTCATAAAAACTGTCTAAAATTGAGCGGAATCGAGTCCAAATGTCTTCGTTGTGTTGTTTTGGAGCCGGCCCTATGCTTTTCCACGTTTTTAGAATATCAGCTACTTGATTGCTTGCCTCGTTGATTTGTTTGAAAGAGCTAAAGTCGATATTTGTAACTTCTTGCACCCGATTAC
The DNA here is from genome assembly GCA_002411545.1 of Bacteroidales bacterium UBA5266. Classification (GTDB taxonomy): domain Bacteria; phylum Bacteroidota; class Bacteroidia; order Bacteroidales; family WCHB1-69; genus UBA5266. Next base: position 13,950 of record DHTG01000053.1, read on the forward strand.
ACAAGGCTAATTTAGCCTGGTAATTGTTTTCTTGCTCTTTGCTCATCGTATCATAATAATCGCGTCGCTTTTGGTTGATTAAATCCGAAGCGTTTTTAAAGCGTAACCATATTTCCTCTTTTTTGTCTTCGGGTACGGCACCGATTTCTTTCCATTCATTATGATATTGTTGTAGGGTGTTAAAGGCTTTGAAAACGGAAGTTTCTAACAATAAAGCTTCGGCTTTTTCACAAAGGGCTAATTTAGCTTCCAGGTTTTTCTTTAAATCTAATTCTTTTAGTTCTTTACTTATTTTGACTTTATCGAAGAATTTCTCTACATAAAAATGATAGTTTTGCCATAATTCGGTGATATCGCTTTGGGGAACCGGTCCGATGGCTTTCCATTGGTCTTGTATTTCTTTGAATTGATCGTAGATTTTCTTTAAGATTTCATTGGAATTGATGAGGGATTTCAATTCTTCCAGCAAAGCTTGTTTTTTAAGCAAGTTTTGTTGCTTTTCTTGTTCGAGTGCATCCAAATAGGTTTGTTTGTTTTCTTTATATTGTTGAAAGGCTCTGTTAAAGCGTTCTTCCCAATGTTTTCTTTCTTCTATGAGTACTTGAATTTCTTCTTTCTGTTCTTCTTCTTCCGATAAATTGTCTTCTAAAGCCTTTTCTTTTTCTTCTTTAACAAGTTTTAAGTAGCGGATTTTTAACAGGGCTACTTGTTGTTTGATTTTATTGATATCGGGATTCTTTACGGTTTCTTCCAAGGTTTTGACCACTTCTTCTTTGCTGAGAAGGTCGAACGAAGCGTCGTCAAATTCGATTTCTTCTTCGTTATCTTCTTCTTCGACACCATCCAGGTGTGGTTCTTGTGGGGGAGTACTTACCTTCGGAGTTATTTCACTTTCATTGTCTGCTGTTTCTTTTACCTCTTGAGCGGCATCGGGTGTTGCCTCTGTGGATTCAAGTGGATTAGGGCTCGACTCTTCTTCCTGATTTTGAATCTCCGTGGAGGGTGTTTCAGTTTGAATTTCTTCTTCTACAGTTTGTGGTTTTTCTTCAGGGTGTGTAGTTTCTGTTTGTGTAAGTGTTTCGTTTTCTCCTGTTGTTTGAGCGTTTTCTTCCGGATTTTCGGCTTGGTTTTCTACGGAATTATCATGTAAATTTTCTGTTGATTGAACTGGGTTCTGCTGCATATCTTGCGCAGCGTTCGCGTTGAGTTGGTCTTCCATACGATTGATGTTTACAGAATTAATAATTAAATTATGAAGTTTAACAGTCTATGATTATATGTTATTTTTTATGTTCTAAATAATGTGCAAAAGTATCAAATATATTTAAAATAATAGGGTAGATTTATATTTATTTCTCTTTGTGGTTTTTATTGACCATTTAATTTTGCCGTATATTTTTCGATCATGTGTATGAAATCGGCAAAGGTGTATTTTTCATCCATGTGAAGCGTGAGTTGATACAGATGATTGTTTTCTGCATCGTATCCTATTTTAAAGTCGGCTGAAATGCATTGTGCGATATAATCGGCGACTAAGCCATTAGGTTTGTTTGTCGCATTGATAAATAGCTCATAATGCATGGCTTGCAATTGTTGTTTTAGCGACGACTTAGGTCTCCCGAAGAAACTGAAATCGGATTGGAAAATAGCCTGGACAAATAAATTGTTTTTTAAAATAGGAGGGTAGTTTTTAAAAGGAATGTACACGATGAGCTGTATTTTATGCTGTGAAGTTTGCCATGAGGATAGATTGTCGAGTATGTCACGCATTTGCTCATCGTTTTCATAACAACAGAGTATGCCGATGTTTTTCACGTCAGTAAACATCGGAATACGTTCGCTTTGCGGTAGAGAGGAATGAATTCCTCGCTTGAGTTGTTTTTGAAAATACTTTTTTTGAAAAGTTTTCACGTTCTATGATTTCATTAATAAATGGTTCGATATTTCAAGCTCGCAAAAATATATCATTTTTATATACCCTGCTGTTTTCACCCAATGAAATTTTGTAAATAATTAGATAACAAACCAATAAAATTTTAAGAAAAAAAACATCCAAACGACGAATCATACGTAAAAAAATTATACTTTTGCATTCACAAAAAATGAGGGATTATTCCTCGAAAACATTCCTCCTTAGCTCAGTTGGTTAGAGCATCTGACTGTTAATCAGAGGGTCGCTGGTTCAAGTCCAGC
>DHTG01000053.1:16298-16760 GCA_002411545.1 Bacteroidales bacterium UBA5266
GGTCGCTGGTTCAAGTCCAGCAGGGGGAGCCAAAAGAACAGAAAGCCAGGATATAAATCCTGGCTTTTTTTATGCCTTCCTCCCATTTTTAGCCGAATATTCCTAGGAAAGTCAACTAATAAATTAAGTAAGCAGTTGAATACCAAATATCCACTTACTTCCTTCGATCCTATTTTTACCGATAGAGTATTAAAATTTTATCAAAAATGGGAATATACTCTTTCTGCTAAATCCATCAACCATACATGCTAACTTGATAAAATTTAAAATCGTCAAAATGTATAACTATACAGATTGACTGTTTTTTTTGCCTTCTCTACCCAAAGCATAAGACTGTCATTCTGAGCGAAGCGAAGAATCTGTTGAGTTTTATCGGACAATAGTGATTCTAAATAAATATATATTTTTATATCCGAAAGATTGATTTTTATTTTAAGCTTATTGTTCTACTTAGAAGAATAA
>DHTG01000028.1:0-632 GCA_002411545.1 Bacteroidales bacterium UBA5266
CAATACTTTAAAATGATTGAAGACTGGCATCATACCGAGCAGATTGTGATTCAATTCAATCAGCAGTATTACAGTCTGGACACCGGTAGCGCCCCTGACTTTATGGACCAAGAAAAATATATGGAATGGTTGCGCGAACAACTGCTGCATTAAAAAATATTTATCTCGCTTTTTAAAGTTTTCCAAAAAACTGTCCGTATCGGGCAGTTTTTTGTTTTTCTATAGGGTTTTTAGTTTGCCTGAATGGCATGTCATTAGCTTATTTCAATCTGCTGTGGAACGGGCTATGCTAAAAACATAGATCATCAACTGATTAATTTTAGCCCAACCACCGATGCTTTGGAGCGCAGTCTTTTATGCAACAGCTTATATGCTATAAAGAACTTCCTGTCTGGACACAGCAGAGTATCCCACAAGGGTTTAAAAACCAGCACAATACCAAAGCCGGCACCTGGGCAAAACTAACCGTATTCAAGGGTGAACTGCATTTTGCCATGCTGGAGGAATCGGGAGCCGTAAAGTCCGAGCACGTCTTTAGCCCAGAGCAGCAGCCTCCGTTTATTGAACCGCAGGCATGGCATAAAATTGTTTCTGCCAGTGATGACATTGAATGTCAGCTACGGTTTTACTGT
>DHTG01000028.1:887-1009 GCA_002411545.1 Bacteroidales bacterium UBA5266
GCTGCTACGCCGTATTTACAAGGTGGCCGTGCCCTCGATGTTGGCTGCGGGCAGGGGCGTAATACGCTGTATTTAAGTCAGCATGGTTTTGAGGTGGATGCTTGGGATGTCAATGAAAACAG
>DHTG01000028.1:1242-3455 GCA_002411545.1 Bacteroidales bacterium UBA5266
CAGCGTGATTTAAATGCAGACCCCAGTATTACCGGCCGTTATGACTTTATTTGCTGTACTGTGGTGATGATGTTTTTACAGGCCCAAACGGTTAGACCTTTGATTGCGCAGATGCAACAAGCGACCCAAGTGAATGGTTTTAACCTGATTGTCTGTGCGATGGATACGGACGACCTTCCGGCACAAGCTGATTTTCCATTCGCCTTTAAGCAAGGGGAGTTAAGTGCGCTTTATGAGGGCTGGAACATTGTGAAATACAATGAAAATGTTGGTGAGTTGCATCGGGTAGATGCACAGGGAAACCGCATTAAACAGCATTTTGCGACATTGTTGGCGCAGAAGATTTCACAATAATTTTTGAAAATTTATTGATTTCACAATGGAAATTCCCTCTCCTTTTTAAGGAGAGGGCTAGGGAGAGGATTTTATTAAAAACGCCCCCTCATCCTAACCTTCTCCCAAAGGGAGAAGGAACATCCAGTATGTATTTCAATACCTACTAAAGTTTGCTTTTAGATAAGTGGAATTTTAAATATTGTAAGTTTAATATGGCTATTTTGTTGAATTTTATAATATTTAGAGGGTGATGTGGGTATAACTGAAAGTTTGAAAGAAATAATTAAAGCTAGTCCAACAGCCCCATTTTTGTTTATAGGTTCGGGGTTTTCACGACGCTATCTCGGTTTAGAGGATTGGGAGGGATTATTAACTAGATTTGGTAATAATTTACAATCCGGATTTGTTAAGTATGCCAGTGAAAGTAATGATAACTTAGCATTAGCTGCTCAAAATATGGCTAGAGCGTACTCTGATTATTGGTGGGGATTACCTGAAGCTAAAGCAGTCAGTAGTTCGCCAGATTGGTATAAGCATTTAACTGCACCACTAAGATATGATATATGTGAATATTTAAGAAAAATTCCTTTGGAAAATAAAAAATTAGAAGAAGAATTAGAAACACTAATTTCTGAAAAAACTATTATTGATGGAGTTATAACAACTAATTGGGACTTGTTGTTAGAAAGTTTATTTCCAACATATAAAGTATATATTGGGCAGAGTAATTTACTGTTTTCGAATCCGCAAAAAATTGCAGAGATTTATAAAATTCATGGATGTAGTTCTGATCCGAAGTCTTTAGTATTAACTAAAGATGATTATGATGAGTTTAAAAATAAAAACTCCTATCTAGCATCAAAACTTTTATCAATATTTTTAGAGCATCCAGTATTTTTTATTGGTTACTCATTAAATGATGAAAATATTGCATCTATTTTAGGCTCAATTTCGGAAATAATGACAACTGATGAGCAGAGAGAAAAAATTGCCAAAAACTTGATATTCGTAAATCGTTCTAAGGGAGCAGAAGATTCAATTTCGGAAACTCATTTGAGATTCTTAGATAATAAAAATATACCTATAACACAAGTAAAAACTGATAATTTTTCAAAAGTATATTTAGCTTTTCAAGGAAAAGAGCGGAAGATTCCAGCTCATATATTACGAATTTTTAGAGAGCAATTTTATGAAATTGTTCAAGGTGAGTCGCCTGAAAAGAAATTGTATTGCCCGACAGATATTGAGGACATTATTAAGTCAGGTGGTGATGTGGAATTTGTGGCTGGTTTTGGTGTTGCCCAAAATAGTTATTTAGGTAAAGTTGGAATTAAAAAAATTGATTTGGAAATGGTACTAAGAGACTTATTATTTGATGATTTAAGTATTGATCCTAACGATATGATTTCATGTTTATCAAGTCTAAGTTATGAGACAACGTATTTACCAATTCAAAAATATTTATCGAAAATAGACTTAAATAAACATGATTTAGGCGAAAATTTAACTAAATTTTCAAAAAGAGATGTGAAATTTTTTAAAGGAAAGGTTTCTAAGTCTTATCAAAAAAGCTTTAAAAATAATAAATTTGAATCAATAAGTCATATTTTGGAAACTGACTATGCTGATACAGGAAAGGTAAACTATTTATGCTTATTTGTAATAGAAAACTCTAATTTAGCTAATATTTTAGAATTGAAGGATTATATAGTAAGTAAATTTGAAGACTTTAAAGAGAAAACAGAGTTTAAAAACTTAATTTGTATTTATGATTTACTTAAGTATAAAAAAACCCCGCAATAAGCGGGGTTTTTTTTGATCGAAGTATTTAAATCTTAAACACGTTCGATAATCGTTGCGATACCTTGACCAAGACC
>DHTG01000057.1:0-17526 GCA_002411545.1 Bacteroidales bacterium UBA5266
AACCGGAAAACAAAGGAAAAAGAATTTTTTACTGATTACTACAACCCTTTCCATTGCTCTATTTGCTCTATTATGGAACGGATTTATCCATTTAATCATATTGAAAAAAGAAAATGCTCTGCTTTCAAGCATTCATCGACCCGATATGAATGAAAAGATGTGGATTAGCTTAATTGTTACTGTTGCCATTGCTTTCTTATTTTCTTACAGTTATTCAAAATGGCGAAAAACGGGAAGTTTTAAAGAATCTATATTTCATAGTTTGTTTTTTGCTGTATTGATGATAGTTGTTGTAGATCTTAATCAATATTTTCTATATGCCATTCCGTTTGCATTGGTTGCTAAATGGGCTTTGTTCGGTCTTGTAGAATTTTTAATTTATGGATTGATTATTAAATTCATATATAAAAAACACCTTTCAAAATAAGTAGTTATTTACTCGATTTCCAAGCACAAAAAAAAGGCACTAAATCAATACCTTTTTTTTAACAAAAGCACTGTTAGTCATTATTTCATTAACGAACAGCCCATACTTTTTTATGAACCAAGGTATAAACTCCCCAGAAAGCCAAGGAATAAACCATAGTAGACAATAATTCCATACGGAAAAAAGGAATGGCCATTTGGTAACAAGTAGCTAATCCACTGAGTGTATAGCCATACCATCCGTGTAAGTAACAAGCAAAATTAGTAATCAGAAAAAATAGAACAGCTGATAGTAAAGCGGTTAAAAATACGTTTGCAAAACGCATATTCTTGCATAAAAACATGCCCAAAGCTACTACTAAAGCAAAGGATAAATAAACCGCCCACATGGTGGAATGAAATCCAATAACAATATCACTCAACAACATAATCACCATAGGTACAACAAAAGCATACCATTTTCTCCCCAACAAAGCTCCACTAAACAAAGCAATGGCAGCTATGGGTGTGAAATTATTCGGATGAGGTAACAAACGAATTAACATTGCAATAATTATAAGTGCGAAAATAATCACTATACGAGAATTTGCTATCTTCTTCATTACTGTTTGAATTAAATTATCTTTTATTTTTTCAATGTGCAAAGATAATCATAAAGCATGTACATTTATACTTCATTCATCGTTTTTTTTATTTTTTTCAAAAACAAACTAATTATCAATGTTTTTATTTATTGCCCTACTGATTTTAGCAGTATATGTCGATGGGCGTTACATAGGATGACTGTTTCGCATGCATGATGACAATAAATTTTACTACCTTTGCACAAAGAAAAAGAATATGAAAAAAATATGAGCATAACACAACAACAGGAAACCGGAAACAAAGGTGAAAAAATAGCCAAAAACTACCTTATACAAAAAGGGTTTTGTATACTTGAAAGCAATTGGCGTTACGGCCATTTAGAAATCGACATCATTGCACAAAACCAAACTTTTATTGTATTTTGTGAAGTAAAAACACGTTCTTCGAATACCATAGGCGAACCCGAAGAATTTGTTTCTCGTCAACAACAAAGGAACATCATCCGAGCGGCCAATGCATATATCAACAAAAACAGCATTAAAAAAGAAGCCCGTTTCGATATTATTTCTATTTTGAAAGTAAATCAAAAGGTTGACATAAAGCACTTGGAGTATGCTTTTTCACCACATTGGTAAAAAATATTACATACAGGCAAGCTTCATACAAAAAAATCGTGTACTTTTGCACCTTAATTATATCATAAGATTATGGCTGCATTGTTGGAAATTAAAAATTTGCATGTATCAATCAACGGAAAAGAAATACTCAAGGGAGTAAATCTTACTATCAATAAAGGTGAAAAGCACGCTTTGATGGGACCGAACGGAAACGGAAAAAGTACCTTAGCAGGAGTGATAGCCGGAAGAGATATTTTTGATGTAACACAAGGAGAAATATACTATAAAGGAAAAAATCTTTTTGATTTATCCATCGAAGACCGGGCTCGTGAGGGCATTTTTCTTGGTTTTCAATATCCAGTAGAAATACAAGGAGTAAGCATGACCAATTTCATGCGTACCGCTTTGAATGAAATCAGAAAATACCGAGGTCAAACCGCTTTGACAGGAGCTGAATTCATGGCTCTGATGGAAGAAAAAAAGAAAATCGTTGAGATGACAGCCAAATTATCCAATCGTTCGGTCAACGAAGGCTTTTCCGGTGGGGAAAAGAAACGCAATGAGATTTTTCAAATGGCTATGCTCGATCCTGAATTTGCCGTTCTCGACGAAACCGACTCAGGCTTAGATATCGATGCCCTTAGAATTGTCGCTTCAGGCGTAAATTCTTTACATAATAAAACCAACGCTATGTTGGTAATTACACACTACCAACGACTGCTTGATTATATAGTGCCCGATTTTGTTCATATTCTTTACGAAGGTAAAATTGCCATGTCAGGAGATAAAGACCTTGCTATCAAACTTGAACAAAACGGTTACGAGTGGGTAAAAAAAGAATTAGGCTTGTAATCCATTGGCTACGGAAAAATCATACGGAAAAATATACCTCTTCCCTACTCTTTTGGGAGGTGATGATATAAGTTATTGTATTCCCGATTATAACATAGACATAATACGTGATATCCGCTTTTTTATTGTCGAAGAACTACGCACAGCGAGAAGGTTTTTACGTAAAGTCATAGCAGATTTCCCCATTGATGACTGCCATTTCGAACTGCTAAACGAACATACCATTCATATTAATACACAAGAAATGCTTTTGCCCGCTTTACAAGGGCATCCTATGGCTATACTTTCAGAAGCCGGGCTGCCCTGTGTCGCCGATCCGGGATCTGATTTGATCTTGGAAGCTCATCATAAAAAAATAACTGTCGTTCCGCTGGTTGGCGCATCCTCCTTACTGATGGCTTTGATGGCATCCGGTTTATCCGGTCAACATTTTTGCTTTCACGGATACCTCCCTACTGACAAACATGACTTAATCATCAAAATCCGAAACATAGAACGTCAGTCTGCAAAAAACAATGAAGCTCAAATTTTCATAGAAGCTCCCTATCGGAACATGCAATTACTTCAAACCTTGTTGGAAACATGTGCTCCCTCTACCTATCTTTGTATTGCCTCTAACCTGACACTCCATAACGAATCGATACGTAGTCAAACGATTCAGGATTGGCGAAAGGCGTCGCTACCTTCATTACATAAACAAAATACGGTTTTTATTTTACAACAAATTTCCTAAACAATCCTTTCACTGCTATCATAATTGTACTATTACTCCTATATGTAATCAGTTGTTTTTCTTTTTCACCCGTTTAAGGCTTAATAAATTCATGGCATTATTATCGATATTCTCCACTTGTTTATTCACAAAACGCAACACCTGATCGTAATAAAGCACGACAACCGGAGCATCGTCCATAATTAAACTGTCCATTTGTCGGTATAAAGGCAAACGCAAGGAATCATGGGTAGTGCGTAACGATTGTTCGTACAACTTATCATATTGTGGATTACTGTAATGCGTATAATTAGGCCCTTGGGGACAAAAGTTTTGCGAATAAAACAATGACAAATAATTTTCCGCATCGGGATAATCCGCTATCCACGAAGCACGAAAAAAAGGCAATTCCGACTTGGCTATCATTTGTCGTTGAGTACCGGATTGCAATTTTGATAATTTGATTGTAAATCCGATTTGTTCCAATTCATATGCCATATACTGAATCACATCCATATAACTCTCCGAAACCGATATAACAATAGGAGGCAATCCCTTTCCTTCGGGATATCCGGCTTTGGCCATTAAAGCTCTGGCTTTAGCAGGATTATAATCATAACCATAGGCGGTATTTGTATCGAAAGGCGGTAATCCATAGGGAATTATTCCATGGGTACCGGCCATTCCTATATTGCTTCGTAAAAACCGGAGCATTTTCTTTCGATCGAAACCATAATTGATAGCCTGGCGTATTTCTTTTGTTAACAAGGGATTATCTTTTGTTACCGGGGTATCTTCCATTAAAAACCCCAAATACTCCGTATTTAAATAAGGCATGCTTAACATGTATATTTTCTTACGATACACCGGATTGAGCTGTCCATCTGTCGTCAGCAATTCATCTTTGTAGGAAGCATCCAAACCCGACATGAAATCCAAATTTCCTTTCACAAATTCCATGAAAACAGATTGTTTGTCGATGATAAAAGAAATAGAAACAGCATCCAAATACGGCAAACGCTCTCCCTGTTCGAATTCAAAATACTGAGGATTTTTCACCATTACCAGTTTTAAGCCTTCTTTCCAGGTTTTAAACATAAAAGGACCGGTCCCCACCGGATGTTTACGGAAATCCTTGCCGTAAGCCTCAACGGCTTCATGAGGTACAACCGAACAATATTGCATACACAACAAGCCTAAAAAAGGAGGAAAACTATGTTTTAACTGTATTTGTACAGTTGTATCGTCAAGAGCTATAAACGCATATCCTCCCTGTTGATTCGTATCCACCAAGTGAAATATCCAAGCACCGGGAGAGGCTGTTTTTCTATCTACAATCCGATTGAAGCTATATACCACATCCTCGGCTACGACTTTTCGTTTCTTTTCCGGAAAACTAAAAAAATCCGTTTGATGAAAATACACATCATCGCGCAAATAAAACGTATAGGTTTTTCCATCTTCGGAAATATGCCAAGATTTAGCCAAACAGGCTTGAATACGCAAATGATTATCTAATTGTACCAAGCCATTATACAATTGATTGCATGCCCAGATATTTGCCTGATCTTTTGCAAAAGCCGGATCTAAAGAAGTAATTCCTGCCGATTCATTGTAACGGAATACCGTACGTTTTTCATACGCTCCTTCGTTACGACACGACGATATGCACAAGAACAAAAGAAAAATTAAACCATATATCTTCAGTTTGATTATCATTTTACTACCATATTTCGGCACCGTTGAGAAACCATTTGCCATGTAAACGTAAAGTATGTTCAATAACATCTCTCACACAACCATCACCTCCTTTAAAAATGGAAATATAATCGGCAATTTTTTGAATTTCAATGGCAGCATCATTAGGACAAGCCTTCACCCCCACCAACTTCATGACTTCATAATCGGGAATATCATCACCCATAAATAAAACTTGATAAGAAGCTACTTTTTTGCTTTCAATGTATTGCTTATAAGTAGCTACTTTATCGGATATTTTCAAAAAAACATCCATGCCTTCAAACATATCATAACGTTTTCTCATTCCCTCGGAATATCCTCCGGAAATAACGCAGACGTTATACCCTTGTTTAAGCGCATACTGTATAGCATATCCGTCTTTTACGTTGGTATTTCTGATTTGATCACCGTTGGCTCCGACCCATACTTTGCCGTCACTCAAAACACCATCAAAATCAAAGATAAAGGTGTTGATACTTGTTAATTTTTCTTTGTATTCAGCCATCGTCTTACTCTTTTTTATTGGCTGCAAATTTACTAAAATTCTCTATGCTTTCAGCCATAAAAACTCGCTTTCGTTTGCTTTTTACATATTACAGCATATGACTATATATAGGGATGGTATTACTCTTAACCTGTTTTTTATATACATTCCATAAAATCACTATTATTTGATCCTTTTAAAAAATTTATAGCTAATCAGGAATATATTGGAAAATTCTGATAAAATTTATTAAAAACAGTATCAACATTAAAAAAAAATATATCTTTGCAAAAAAATTTATGAATTTATTATTAATTTAAATCTTAAGAAAATGAAAAAGTGTTTAGTAACAACAACAGTTTTAATGGTATTTGCTGTATTTTTCACAGCCTGCGACAAAGACGGCATCTATAATCCCAAAGAAAAAATCAAAACAATCTCCTATTCGACAGGTGATACGAAAGTATTGCAAGAAACTTGGACTTGGGATAAAAATCTCCTCACTAAAATCACCTACAATTCCGAAGATGGTGATTATACGACTTTTGAATATGATAAAAAGCAAGTAAGCAAAATTATTGAGTATTCTGAAGGTGTTGAAGATGGATACATGCTTTTTACCTACGACAAAGCCTTGCTCCAAAAAATGGAAATGTTTTATGATGGAAACTTAACCATGAAAGCCGAAGTAACTCATGACAAGAAAAAAATCACTAAAATAACTATTACTGAAGTAGATTTAGAAGAATTTGCCACCACGAAAAGTTTAGATTACAAACAATTCCTAACGCGCATGATGCGTTTTGTTGTTGGAAAAGAAAGTGCTAAAATCATTACCCAACATTTACTTTTAAAAAGTGACAACTCCTATTCCATTGAATTTATTTATGAAGGAGATAATGTAAAAACCGAAAAATTAACTGCACTTGGCGTGAATATCTATACCATTGCGTATACCTACGACGACAAAATGAATCCATTTTGCGATGCTTTATATTATGGAGAAAGTGGTGCCATTTCAATGTCTAAAAACAATGTATTAACGGCAAAACAAACATCAGCAATGGAAGAAGCATCTATGGAAACCGAATACACTTATGTATATGATGGGAAATGGCCTACTGAACAAAAAACAACTTTTTCCTATTATGGTCAAACATTTAGCGAAACCTATTATTATGAATATCTTGATTAATGAATAATGGATAATCAAATAAAAAAAAGGAGCTTCTTAAAGCTCCTTTTTTTTATTGATTCTAAACAAAAACGAATTTATTTTTTTATTAAATCAACAATGGCTTTAAATGCCTGGGGTTGATTCATGGCAAGGTCAGCAAGGGTTTTACGATTTAATTCTATTCCTTTTTTATGGAGTTGACCCATAAACGAGGAATACGACATCCCGTGTTCTCTGACTCCTGCATTAATACGTGTTATCCACAAACTTCTGAAATTACGTTTTTTCTGTTTCCGATCGCGATAAGCATATTGTTGACCTTTTTCCCAGGTGTTTTTTGCGACGGTCCAGACATTTTTACGTTTTCCGAAGTATCCTCGCGTTAATTTGAGGATTTTCTTCCTTCTTGCTCTTGAAGCTACATGATTGACTGCTCTTGGCATATGATTTCTCCTTTCTTTTTACATCAGCGTCGAATTGAATCGAACTTTGGGCGCTGAAGGTAAATACTTATTTAAATTAACAATTTAACATTTGCTTTACAGCATTAACATTTGTTTTATCGACTATGGTTACATAACCTAAATTACGTTTGCGCTTGGTCGATTTTTTAGTCAAAATATGACTTTTATACGCATGTTGTCTTTTAATTTTTCCGGTGCCAGTAAACGAAAATCGTTTTTTTGCACTCGCTTTTGTTTTAACTTTCGGCATTTTTTTGCTTAATTTAATGTGTTATTATTGTTTAAAATCAATCTTATTTTTTGGGAGATAATATCAATATCATCCGTTTCCCTTCCAATTTTGGCATTTGATCGGGTTTACCTACTTCTTCACAGGCTTTGGCAAAACGCATCAACATATCTTCTCCTTGCTCCTTATACATAATAGATCGTCCCTTAAAAAAAACATCTACCTTCACCTTGTTACCATCCTCTAAAAAGCCTATGGCATGCTTTACTTTAAAGTTAAAATCGTGATCATCGGTATTAGGTCCTAATCTGATTTCTTTGATTGAGACTTTGGCTGTTTTAGATTTTATATCTTTTTGTTTCTTTTTTAATGAATATAAAAACTTCTGATAATCTATAACTTTACAAACAGGTGGATTAGCATTTGGCGATATCTCTACCAAGTCTAAATCCATTTGATGTGCCATGTCCAAAGCTTCTTTGATGGACATGATTTTCGATTCACCCTCTTCTAAAACTACTCGGACAACCAATGAGGTTATTTCCCGATTTATTCTATGAGGTTGTTCTTTCTTTTGAAAAGTTGGTTTACCTCTACGACCAGATTGGTTAAAGTGTGCTGCTATAATATGATCTCCTATCTTTAGTTTTGAATTATATGAATTTTTTTAGCGTGCAAAATTACATTTTTTATGCATACGTTTTGAATATATCCTACAACTTTTTTTAGTTTTATCTGCATTTTTTATACAAAAACACGCCAATTTGCTTTATTTTTGCTTTGCCCAGGTGTCTTTCAAGGCTACCGTTTGATTGAAAACAAGTTTCGAGTCGGTCGAATCTTTGTCAATGCAAAAATAGCCGATGCGTTCGAATTGGTAGTTAGTAAAAACTTCCGTCTTTGGAAACTCAGGTTCGGTATAAGCCTTAATTATTTGTAAGGAATTGGGATTAAGGTTATCTAAAAACGATTTCCCTTCCGTCACCTCATCCGGATCTGCTACACAAAATAAGCGATCGAATAACCGTACTTCAGCCGTTTTTGCGTGTTGAGCCGATAGCCAATGGATGGTAGCCTTTACTTTTCGATTGCTTTCAGGCATACCGCTTCGTGTTTCAGGATCATAGCTGCAATGTATGGCTTTGATATTTCCTTTATCATCTTTATCAACACTTTCGCATTTTACAATATAAGCATATTTCAAGCGTACTTCTCTGCCGGGCGTTAAACGGAAAAAGTTTTTAGGAGCATCTTCCATGAAATCCGATCTTTCTATCCACAATTCACGCGAAAAAGGCAACGCACGACTACCTGCTTGCGGATCTTCCGGATTATTGATGGCTTGCACATATTCTATTTTTTCAGAAGGATAATTGTCGATGATTAGTTTAATAGGATCGAGCACCGCCATAGTCCGCCATGCTTTTTTATTTAAATCTTCTCTTACACAATACTCTAACAACGAAAAATCAATTACGTTCTCACGTTTGGCTACTCCTATGATTTCGGCAAAATTCCGTATGGATGCCGGCGTATACCCTCTTCGTCTTAATCCACATAGGGTAGGCATACGAGGATCATCCCAACCCATAACATGTTTTTCTTGTACCAACTGCAAGAGTTTGCGCTTACTCATAACTGTATAGTTGATGTTTAATCGGGCAAATTCGATTTGTTGGGGATGATGTATCTGTAGGTTTTCACAAAACCAATCATATAAAGGTCGGTGTACTTCAAATTCAAGGGTACATATCGAATGAGTAATCCCTTCTATGGAGTCGCTTTGTCCATGGGCATAATCATACATAGGATAAATGCACCAATCATTTCCCGTACGATGATGCGAGGCATGTAAGATACGATACATCACCGGATCGCGCATATGCATATTGGGTGATGCCATATCAATTTTTGCCCGCAATACACGACTTCCGTCCGAAAACTCTCCCGCACGCATGCGACGAAATAAATTTAAATTTTCTTGTACACTCCGATTGCGATAGGGACTTTCTTTGCCGGGAGATGTCGGTACACCTCGGTTTTTACTAATTTCCTCTTGTGTGGAATCATCGACATATGCCTTCCCTGCTTCTATTAATTGAATAGCCCAGGCATACAATTGCTCAAAATAATCCGAGGCATAGTATTCGGCATGCCAATCAAATCCCAACCAACGTATGTCTTCTTTAATCGATTCCACGTATTCTACATCTTCCTTGATCGGATTCGTATCATCAAAACGCAAATTGGTCTTACCCTGATATTTCTTGGCTATGCCAAAATTTAAACATATGGATTTGGCATGACCTATGTGTAAATATCCATTTGGTTCCGGAGGAAAACGAGTATGTACTTTGGAAGCATTTTTTCCTTTTTTCAAATCCTCTTCGATGATGGCCTCGATAAAATTTAAACTTGTTTTTTCCGTCTTCTCGCTCTTATGATTAGTTTCCATGCAAAAACGATGTAATATTTTCTTTGAAATCAATAAACTATGGCTACTTTTGTCAATTTCACCGACATGTGCAAAAGTATCAAAAAAGGGAACAGTATAAGCTCAAAAAACAAAAAAACTGTTCAATAATTATTTATCGTCACTTTGTTTGTTCCTTATCAATTAATGTACGGGAATTGCTTTTTTATGTAATTTTGCAAGCTGAAAGTGCAAGTACAAGTATTCACATAAATAAAGTATGTATTATGAAAAAAGTTTTTATGTTAGTTTTATCGATAACAACATTTTGCCTACTATCACTTGACCTTAAATCCCAAGAGTTTCAAATTCCGAATGCCGGTTTTGAGAATTGGGACAATGAGGATACCAAATCGGAACCTACACATTGGAATTCATTTCCAAGTGCCGATTGTATCATGTCGTTTGGATGTGCCATGGCAAAAACACCCCATCATTTTCGGGTGACGGGTGGTCGCCCTAACTCTGAAGGCCAATCTTATTTGACAATTTATTCGACAAGCATTATGGGCATTGTTGCCAATGGCAATATGACGTTGGGACAGATTCGCATCGGACATATGAGTGCTTCCAGCTCAGAAAATTACAATTACACCAACCGCAACAATACGGATCATTGTTTTCCTTTCAACAAAAGTCCCGATTCCTTATACGTATGGGTGAAATACCATGCTGTAGACTCCAACAGCAAAGCCCGTATTACAGCTTATATCCACGACAACACTGATTTCAAAGATCCCATTGATATAGAAAACACATCCGCTTACACCGCCAAAGCCTGCCTTGCGTTTGCTTCTACCGGAAAGAGCCCCCAAGAAGCAAGCTGGGTACTAAAGAAAATACCTTTCGTATACGACGGAGACGCTGAATCCCATTATCTGCTGTTAACCATGACCAATAACGAAATTCCAGGAGGCGGAAGTGCCGGCGACTCCCTTTCTATCGACGATATTGAATTAATTTACAGTGCATGGGCGGAGAGCATTAAGATTAATAACCATTCCTTAGCTTATTTCCAAAAAGATAAATTCGAATACAATCGCTATTACCAAAGCGGAACCAATCCTGCTGTATTTCCGGAAATAACTGTCATTCCTGAGGCTATGGATGCCTCTATCAAGATAGACACCCTACTCGGTCCTAATCAAGATCTCGACAGTGCACAAACCATTATTACCATTACCGCTGAAGACAATATCACCCAAAAGATCTATATCATAAATCATTACATTGCCAAAGATACCTTATCGACCAATGCTAATATAAACGCAATTTATATCGATGGAGAGGAATTACCTAATTTTCATCCCGATACTTTATCTTATCACTATGAATTACCGGCTAATTATTCCGGATTTCCCACTATCAACGTCGACCTGCAAGATGATAAAGCAAGCTACACCCTTATTCCTCCCGATGCTCTACCGGGACTTGTAGTCATAGAGGTCTTGGCTCAAGACGGAGAAACATCCTTATCTTATAACATTGATTTTTCGATACATGTTAACATTACAGAAATACATTCTTCAGATAACATCACACTATATCCTAATCCAAGCACCGGTCTTGTGAATATTTCCTACGACGCCTTGCAGCCAAACATCGACAAAGTGCAAGTAGTGGACATGTATGGGAAAATCATACAAACACTAAATAACACCCACGTATATATTGATCTGAGCGATGTGGCCAAGGGAATATATTTCGTCCGTTTCCTATCGAAACAACACATCATTAAAACACATAAAATTATCAAATTATAAGGAGGATTTGTGCCTACTCACCGTGATTTAAGCAATAATATAACATCTTTTCATTCAAATAAAATAAAAATACTCTCCGCTTTATTTGTTTGGTGGATAGCGTATGGTTCCTTACATGCCCAAACCTATATCCTCAAAGGGACCGTCTACGATGCCGATGACAAAACATTGACATTACCCTTAGCGCATATAGTACCCACTTGTGAAAAAACAAAAGGAACCGCATCCGACGACAACGGAAAGTATTACCTTGAACTCCAATCCAGGGAATGCGAAGTGAAATTTCTATTTATCGGATATCAAACACAAACAAAATACATTTCCTTTAAAGGATCTAACATCATCACCTTAGACATCTATCTACAAGCTGAAAATCGCATGCTGAGTGAAGTAAAAGTCACTGAGAAACGGTATGAAATGAAAAAAGACGAATCTACCTCTTCCGTATCCTATGTTTCGCAACGTAAGATAGAAGAAAGCAATGTGACCACATTAGACAATGCCTTTGACCAAGTAGGCGGTTTGATTGTCGTGGACAATGAACCACAAATGCGTGGGGGAAGCGGTTTTAGTTCCGGATTAGGTAGCCGTGTTATGATTATGATGGACGAAATGCCGGTATTAAGAGTGGATGCAGGCAGACCGGCTTGGAATTTGATTCCGATGGAAAATATTGAGCAAATAGAAGTACTCAAGGGAGCAGCGTCGGTCTTATACGGATCATCAGCCATCACCGGTGCCATCAATGTACGGACAGCCTATCCCAAAGGAAAACCTACAAGCAAAGCCGTTTTATACAATGGGTTTTACAGCCGTCCTTTCGTCGACTATCGTTGCAGCTGGCCCAAAGGAAGCATACCACTGACATACGGGGCGAACCTCTCGCATGCGCGGAAAATAAAAAAAATTGACCTCGTGCTAAGTGCCGAATATGCTAAAGACGAAGGCTTTGTCGGACAAGAACTCTCTGTCGATTCTACCTTGAAAAATCCCGATGCCTACGATAAAATCGTAAAAGAAGAACGCATGCGCTTCAATGTAGGCACTCGTTATAGAATCAAAGACAATATGTTTGTCGGAATAAACGGCAATTTGCTCTATTCTCATCATCACATGACGCACTTTTGGCTCAATGCCGATAGTGGTATGTATCGCACCTATCCAGGTTCCTTGACCGAAATCAAAGATTTAATGTTTTTTGTCGACCCGTATTTTAAATATTATGCCAAAAACGAATCATCCCACTCCCTGAAAACCCGCTTTATGTACAGCGACAATTGGGCCACTAACAATCAGGACAGCAAATCCGAAATGTATTACCTCGACTACCAATACGCTAAAAAATTTAAAAAAGCGGGCGACTTACAATTATTTGCCGGAGTCGTCGGCCAATTTGCTCGTTCTAAAGGAAATGTCTTTTCCGGCATACGGAAAGACTCCTCCGAAGCCCTCAAACCCAAATATTCAACCAATGCAGCTATATATACCCAATTGGAAAAACGTTTTCTGAAAAAGAAGAATTTAATCCTATTAGGAGGTGCACGCTATGAGTATTTTCAGATATTTGAAACCTTCGGACACTTCACCAAAGACACCGCTTCGGGGAATTATGTAGAAGCCAAACCGGTTTTCAGAGTCGGATTGAATTATAACCTTGTGGAATCCTATACTTATATCCGTACTTCCTTCGGCATGGGATATCGTTTTCCAAGCATAGGTGAACGTTACCTCACCACCAAAGTGGGGAACTATGGATTTTATCCCAATCCTGATTTGAAATCAGAAACTAGCTGGAATGTGGAACTGGGCGTTCAACAAATGTTTAAACTATTTAATTTCAAAGGATTTATCGATGTAGCAGGCTATTATCAACGATATAACAATTATGTTGAATTCTTCTTAGGTCCCTGGTTGACACGCGAACAAGAACTAAATCCGCTGAAAAGATATGGCTTTAAATTTTTCAATACCGGACCCGCTCGCATTGCCGGGGTCGATTTAAGCGTAGGTGGCGAAGGTAAAATGGGTAAACAAGTAAAATACACCCTACTGATTAATTATGCTTATACCAATCCTAAAGTGCTTGATACCGGATATGTATTTACCGAAACAGCCACGAAAGCTTACACTTACAACAACACATCGAGCGATACCAACGGCAGAATCATGAAATACCGCATCGAACACATCTTAAAAGCCGACCTCGATTTTACATTCTACGGTAGGTTTAACGTAGGAGTCTCCACACAATTCTTCAGTTTGATGAAAAACGTGGATAAGTTTTTCTATGAACTGGATCGCTATTCGTCCATAGCTCCTCGTAACGTACGCAATGCCAACTCTCCCTTCCCTTTCGACGGCCTAGAGAACTATCGATTACAACACGACAATGGCACTTGGGTTTTTGCCTTGAGAGCCGGTGTCGAAGTGTCGAATGTAAAAGTATCTATCATTGTCAACAACCTATTTAATAAAGAGTATTCCTTGCGCCCCATGTGTCCCGAACCACCCCGATTGACCATACTTCAGTTAGTATATAAATATAATGAAGGAGAAGTTTTCTTCCCCCGCAAAAAAAACCAGACTTAATGTAACCTCAAAAAAATGATATATCATGAAAAACTCGACCCTTTTATTTAGTTGTATATTATGCCTTTTAGGCCATACCCTATCGGCACAAAGCTACCCCGACAGTGGATTTGAAAACAATTGGCAGTTATTCGAAAACAACACCCCTGGCAAATCCGACTATTGGGATTTTGTCGACGGTAATTTCACGGCTACCCTGAATCAATTGTATGAACTAAGCGGCGACCAAGGCGACGCTCCCCTAACGGCATTTCGTGAAGAAAATGCATATGAAGGTAATTATGCCTTAAAATTAGTATCGAACACCATGATATTTGGCGAACCTTTATTTCTACCCGGTGCCGCCGGTACCATTTCCATTAACTTTATTGACTTAGCGTGTATACTCGGACAAGCTTTCCCCTACCGTCCCCTTCAATTTACAGGCTATTACAAATACAGCCCCGTCAAAGGCGATTCGGCTGCCATCGAAGTCTTTTTAAAGAAATCCGGACAAATTGTCGGAAGAGGTAAAATGCTCGTCTATCAAACAGTCGATACCTTTACAAATTTCAATATACCCATTCAATACTCATCGGCCGTACAACCCGATTCCGTAGTTGTTATCTATGCCGCCAGCGCAGGATATGATTTTACGAGCCTCGAAACCTTGATGCAATGCAAAGGCCAAGACGGAAGCACACTCATTGTCGATGGTGTGGCATTTAGCTACCAACAAGGTATTAAACAGGCCATAATGTCAGAAAATACATTTCTTCTCTACCCCAATCCCGTCAAGGGAAAACTATCCATCATCCTCCAAAAACAAATCAAAGGAAAAATAAGCATCTACGACTATGTGGGCAAAGAAGTCAAAACCATAGCTTTTACAGGAAGTACCCTGGAAATCGATCTCAGTGAACTGGCTGCCGGTTCCTATTTTGTGAATTTAATGGAAAACAACCACGTAATGGCAAGCAAAATGTTTATTAAAGAATAGTTTATACACATGATACTTTGAAAGCGAGTCCTATGGGTTCGCTTTCTTTTTTCCGCACAAGATTATCACTGTCTGAAAAGCACTTATCTTTTATTTAATATCGATTAAATTCTAAAACATTCAAAAGGACAAACCACACATTTAATTTGTCTAACTACACAGTTTATTTGTCTAACTAGATAGTTTATTTTTGTAATTACACGGATACTATGTTTACCATTAAAAATTCGCCTACAGCAAATTCCTTTTAATTTATTTCAACGGTAAAAATTCGTAGGGTAAAAACTCCAGGCACATTATACCATAAACGGTATTATTCATGTACCAACAGATTACAGCCTCTTACATCGCTATGATCCATTCTACCGAGTACTTCAAACGAGTGGTCGACATATAATTTTCCGATATCGGAGGTGGCAATAAAGGAACAGGAATAAAGGTTAGCAAGGTCTATTACATTGATAGCTCCGTTTTTTCCGTAAGTTGAAAGTATGTGTAAAGGATTATAGATATCCCTAATACGAATTTGCATCCAAGGTGGACAATAAAAACGCGCATGACCGCATGTGTAGGCTTGAGAGAGCAATTCAGTCATCCCATATTCGGAATAAATGGCTTGTATACCAAACCCTTCTTTCAACCGTTGATGCAAAGCTTCGCGGAGTAATTCTTCTCTACGTCCTTTCATTCCTCCTGTTTCAAAAACGATTAAATCAGGTAAATGTAAGCAATGCTTCTCGACCATATCCAACAAGGCATAGCTCACACCCCAAAGAATGGTTTTGTGCTTTTCGGCGGCTAAGCTTTGTAAATTATCGACTAACTCACCGGTATGATGTAAATAAAACTTGGAAAAAGGATGTTTACTTAATTGCATCAGTCGTTGCATCATATACAAAAGAGAGGAATTTCCTCTTTCCATATAGGAAGGCAAAAGCGATAGAATGGCGAAGTCTTCGGGATTGCCCACAAAGAGCCGGAAAGCGCGTAAAAAACTCTCTTCGTAGAGGCCAAGGTCGACCACATAATGACGAGAGGTGGGCATAGTGCTCGTGCCACTACTAACGAAAACCACTTCTTCTTGTTTTAAACTGCTGACAACTCGATGGGTTTTAAAAAACTCAATGGGTAGAAATGGGATTTGCTCTATGCTTTTCACGCTATCAATATCATGTAGAAAAGCATCTACGTATTGACGATAAATGTCGCAATGGGCATATTGAAAGCGAAATACCTTAATGGTTGTTTGCCGAAAGGTTTCCGGAGTGGAAATCGTAAATATGTGCAATGGATTTAGGGTTTCCATAGTCTCAGCAGTATTATTTCGGCTAACAGAAACAACAGGGCGAGTAGAATGCAAAATGACCAAAGAGGCATACCTGCTGCTTGAATCTCGTTTACAATGGCTTGCGTTGATTTGTTTTGAAAATTCAACAGTCGATAATTATTGTAGCCATAGGTTTCGATTTGATTTTCCAATTCTTTTTTATCAAAACATTGCATATCCGATTCTTTACGGTTGTAATTAAACGACAATCCATATAAAACTTCATCCTCGTGTTTCACCACATAATGCCCTGCTTCTTTGATTTGATCATGTACAAACACACTCAAGAGGCTCAGTTGGGGTCTGATTTCGGGAATAAACGAAAACTTGCCGTTCTCCTGAGCAATTTCCAATACATTATCGCCTTTTATTTCGATGTTGGGTAATACGATGCGTTGATTTTCGCCTATCACATAATAAGGCTCTTGTTGTTTGGCAGACAAAATAGCCATGTTGTACAGGCTTGGCACAAACAATGCATGTTTTTGAAATTCACTATAATTATCATCCAAAGGAACACTTAAGAGATATACTTTCCCCCGGTCTATAGATTGAACACTTAAAAACTCTTGTTCGTTTTCCAATACCAATAAACTTTCTTTTTGGGGATGTATGGCTTTTTGCACGCGGTAATAGCGAAATACAGATGGGAAGTGCATGTTTTCATGCTGTTTTTCGAAAATATTTTTATATAGATTGTGTTCCACATTAATGGATGCGATGCGGGTGGATTGGGTGTCTAATGCTTCATAATTAGGCAGTTGCAGTTTACGATTAAACAGATTACTCATTACCAACGCCTTATCGACCGAAGGGATAAATAGCACATTGCCTCCTTCGCGCACATAATTTTCCATGGCTTGCATAAAACCGGAACTTTGTTCTTTGATTTGATCAAGGACAATCAAATCTTGATATTTTAGTTGGGCATAGTCGATGTTTCTATCGCTTACAGCCTGATATTGTATGGTCGAATCTTCAGCAAATAAAGCATTCAGATAAGGACTCTCCTTTTCACCGTATACATCCAAAATGCGATAATAAGGACGCAGATAGAATGAAACATAGAGTTTATCGTCGAAAGAAATCGGATAATCGGCAATTTCTAT
>DHTG01000057.1:17748-28127 GCA_002411545.1 Bacteroidales bacterium UBA5266
CCACCCGCAGGAATATCGGCTGTTGCCAGAGCTCTTTGACTGGTATTTACAAAAAGCTTGACGGGTAATTTCTCTACCTTTTCCTCCGAGCTATTTTTCAATATCACATGCATATCAATGGTTTGACCAATAGTAAAAACAGGAGCATCGAACCAAAGAGTGTCGATATATACATTATTGACTTTATTGGCTTTTAAAGGCACTATATTGACATAGGTTCCATTTTGCTCACTCATCTTTTCGAGCGAAGCCGTACTTTGTTGATAGTCTGAAATAAGAAATAAGTGTTTGTTATAACCTTGTAATTCTTCCAACATTGAATATGCATATTGTACAACGGTATGCAAGCTTCGTGTTACCGCCGATATCTGCACCTCGTTGACTTCTTTTTTAAAAGCTTCTTTCGAAAAGAAGTAGGTATGTTTAGCTTCGAAATCATTGGTGATGAGCATGAATTTGTCATCTTCGGCAAAAGCTTCGGCAATGGATATGGCTTTCTCACGGGCTTCATCCAACAAAGTGCCCCGCGAGGCAAGGCCTTCCATCGAAAATGAATTATCGATATAGATCCCTACATATTGCTTGCCTTGCAACATCAACGACTTATCCTGTTTTGGAATATACGGACGAGCAAAAGCCATGACAATGGCCGTAATTGCCAGTAATCTTAATGCCAGAACAATCAACTTCTTTACTTGTGATTGGTGTTTGGTTTGCTGCTGTAGGCTTTGTAAAAATTGGGTATTGGAAAAATAAAATATCTTATATTTCCTAAAATTAAATAAATGTACTATGATAGGAATTACCAGCGCAAAAAGCCCAAATAAGAAAGAAGGATATAAGAATATCATGTGTTAAATCACTAATTTTTCGTTAATTCATGAAAAATATTTTCCATAGAATCGGTTTGGCGATGCAGATCGAGCAAAACAAGCCCTTCGTTCGATACCAGCTGTTGAATATCTTTACTCACATTTGTTTTTGATTCGATACGGTAGGTATTATTGCCCAAATCTTTCACCGACAACACAGCCTGTATGGCTTTTACTTTTTGTATGGGCAAAGGCTTATCGACTTCCATTTGCAAAACAAAACGGGAAGAAAATTTCTTCTGTAAATTATCTATGCTATCGTCGGCTTTGATAATTCCTTTATCGATAATAATCACGCGGTCGCAAATAGCTTCGGCTTCCTGCATGATATGGGTGGAAAACAATACGGTTTTGGTTTTTCCCATCTCTCTAATCAAATTACGAATGTCGATGAGCTGATTAGGGTCTAATCCGGAAGTCGGTTCATCTAAAATCAACACCTTTGGATCATGAATCAAGGCATGTGCCAATCCCACCCTTTGACGGTAGCCTTTCGATAAGGCGGCAATGCGCTTGTGTTGTTCTTTTTCCAAGCCGGTAAGGGCTATCATTTCTTGCACTCTTTGGGAAATATGATTCATTTTGTAGATACCGGCAACGAAAGCAAGACTTTCTTTAACATACATATCCAAATACAAAGGATTATTTTCGGGCAGATAGCCTACCAGCTGCTTTACTTCAAGGGGATTATCGATAACATCCATATCACAAACGCTGGCAAAACCGGATGTTTGCCGTTTGTAACAGGTGATGATTTTCATCATGGTCGACTTTCCAGCGCCGTTAGGACCCAATAAACCGACAATCTCGCCCGGCTTTACGGTAAATGATACCTTGTCTAAAGCCTTTTGAGTGTCATATATTTTCGTTATATTTTTTACAATTATCGACATGTTGTTTTATTTCTTTTTTTAAGAAGCAAAAATACATAAAATTGTGAAATCAGCAGCAACAAGAATGCAATTACAAAATGAATTATACATGAAGTCGCAATTCGCAAGACAATGCATGAAAAAAGCTGACAACTGATATTTTTTTTGTCTTACGAGTTATTTAAAACTGAAAATAAATAAATGCTTGCAAATCGGCGGTGATAAATTGATAGATAAAAAAGACCGATACTACCACTGCCATCAATTGAACGACTTGCGGCATCATGGCAAAATTAATGCGGTACCAACGTTTCCATCGTTCCGGCAGCCAGTGGATAATCATTCCTATTGCAAATAAAATAAAAATATTGCTATACTCATATAAGATAGAAGGTATCAAGGAAAAATCCCATTTACTACCGATTTGATTCACCATATTTTTTGCGGTATTCCAGGCTGCTTCGTTGGCTTCGGCCGGATTGAGATTAGAACCCGAACGAAAAAACAAGCGGGTAAAGGTGATAAATACAAATGTCAAGAATATACCCCAGGCACGATTGACATATTTCAAGGGTCGGTTTTTGAAAAACAAACGATATAACATATTAATAAATGTGCCGAAAAAAAGTATCCCCGACCATATCCACCCGATGGTGTAAATAGGTTGTGGAAAGAAATAGTCGAGTGCATACAACAATACAAACAAAGCCAAGGTAATAACGGTTTGTTGATACACACTACGGTTCCGCCAAAACTTAAAGGATAAAATACCAATGCCATTAAGTCCGCCCCATATCATAAAATTCCAGCTAGCCCCGTGCCATAGGCCTCCTAACAACATAGTGTTCATTAAATTGATATTTGTTACTATGCCACGTCGCGCCGATGATGAAAAAATAAAGACTACTACAAGAATAGAAATCAAAACAATTACACTGATGGTTACCCATAAGGTATTGGCCAGAAAAACAATAATCATTAATATCAATAGAATAACAAAATATGAAGCAAAGGTCCCTTTACGATTTCCACCCAGAGGTATATAGAGATAATCTTTCAGCCAGGTCGACAAAGATATGTGCCAGCGTTTCCAAAAGTTACCCGGATTGGTGGCTTTATAGGGAGAATTGAAGTTCTGAGGCAAGGTAAATCCCATCAACAAAGCAACCCCGATAGCGATATCGGTATAACCTGAAAAATCGGCATATACTTGCAAGGAATAGCCGAACAAGGCCATCAAATTTTCGAATCCGGTATACATCATGGGATTGGTAAACACTCTGTCGATAAAATTAACGGCAAGATAATCACTTAACACCATTTTCTTTATCATACCGTTTAAAATCCAGAACAAAGCAATGCCAAATTGTTTTTTCGAAAGATAAAACTTCTGATAAATTTGAGGTACAAATTCATTCGCTCTTACAATGGGACCGGCCACTAATTGCGGAAAGAAAGTTACGTAGAAACCGAAATCCATTATATTGGTAACCGGTTGCACCCTTTTCCTGTATACATCGAGTATATAGCTGATAATTTGAAAGGTAAAAAAAGATATTCCGACCGGAAGCAAAATAACATCGACGGTAAAATGTGTACCAGCCATATTATTGCTCCATTGTGCCAGATAGTTAATAACAATATTCTCCGTATGAAATAAATTATTATACACATCGGTAAAGAAATAGGCATATTTAAAATAACACATTACACCCAAATTCAGGATCACGCTGATGGCAACACCCATTTTTTTCTTAGCTTTTGTGTTGGCTTTAAAGATATATTTACCGAGAAAAAAATTAAATATCACGGCAAAAATCAACATAAGCACAAAAAGACCGCTGGTTTTAAAATAAAAAAACAAACTCACAAAAAACAAAAAGGCACTTCGAAGCAAACGTTTGTTATACAATAAACTAAATCCCGCAAACACGATAGCAAAAAAAGCCCAAAAATAAAACTGGGTAAACAACAAAGGTTGTGCCTCATTGAATGAAAATATTTTTTGCAAATAAGCAAGTATATTATTTAATTCCATCATACGGTGTTTTCTCTGTCAAATAATCCAAATAGGATTTCATGAGTGCATTATAAAACAAATCACCCAAGAGTTTATATCCTTGATTGGTAAAATGTATCTTATCTCTTTTGGCCAAACCATTTGTTTCCCATACTTTCATAGATTCCAGCCCACCCATGATGCGAAACAAATTCCACACTCCGCTATGGTAGGTCTGTGCTAATTGCATAAAAGCCTGTTCTGCCAACAAAGCATTTGTATTGTTGTAATAACGTCGTCTATGACGTTTATAACTGTCATTATTGGTAATAAAAATAAATTCACAATCGGGCGAAACACGACGTATAGATTCTATCAATGCTTTATAATTCTGTATAAAAATGAGGGTGTCAAAACTATCACCACTCGCATCGTTAATGCCGATGGCGAAAATACAAAGGTCAGGCTTGATAAAAGCTAAATCATTTTCGAACAATTCACATTTCAGGTATGAAGGCACTGATGCTCCATTCACACCAACGCTATGATAGCTTATCCCCGGTAATTGATTTTCGAAAATAAAGCCACGCAAATAAAAAGGTTCCCAGACGCTATCACAGGGAATAAATTTCACATAAAAAGAATCAATGTAAGAGGGTAAATTAAAAAGATAGGATTTAGTAATAGGATCATACTCCCCGTCGAAAACACCTACAGCTGTTTGCATGACAGGTTTTACCTGTTGAGAATCACTATAGCCCAACAAACGAATACGGTCAAAATCAAAACATATGCCATCGTTATTACGCATACTCATTCCAACCATAGCCTCTTCATCTTGTGCTACAATCAACATGCCGGTCAAACCCAAAGGATAGGGTATTTCTCTGTTAACATTGCGATAGGCATCCCATTTCCCTTCATAGAAAGTTTTGTAATTATAAGGATTATTTGTTTTAGCAGCCGAAAAGGGAAATGCAATTCCCCTATTCGCCGTCAGGTGAGGATATACATTTAATAAATTGGTACGTAAAGTATGAGAAAATACCCCCGCTTGTACATGAGAACCTCCTATATGCAATATATTTACAGTTCCTTCCCCTTCGAAAAACAAGGTATCCCATTTCTGAAAAAAATTAGTCAGGGTATTGACTTGAGGAAAAAACAAATAATTCGTTTCGAACGACATCATAGAAGTATCAATCGGAATGAAAAGCGATTGAGATTTCACACTTAGCGATAGGAATAAGCCTATAAGGAAGGCGTAATATTTTTTCATTAATCCAGTTGCATAAATTTATCTATCAACTCAGTATTTTGAGATTTACGCAGAGTATAAAAATCATAGTGCATCAAAAAGGAATTGGAGAATATTTGAGCAATTTCGTAGGCACCGGCTTCGGTAAAGTGGACATAATCAGGTCCGGCCCAAGCAGGTTGATGTTTTACCCATTGAATCATAGAGTTTTTTCCACCCATCACTTGAAACAAATCCCAATAGGCTGCCCCGTTTTTCAATACGGTTTGTTTTAAAGCTTCGTTTAATTCGGGGAGAAAGGGATATGTTTGAATTTTTCCATTCACCCGTTTAGCCATATCCGAAGGCCCAATGAACAAAATTTCGGCTTTCGGATTTACCCGTTTTAAATAATGTATCTGTCGACTAATATTTTTCATGTAACGATCGATGGATTTTTCATTATTAATTTGCGGCATCATATTCCCTCCAAATTGCATAATAATTAAAGCTACATTTAATTGCTCATACGATTGGGCTAAGGTAGTCGAGTCTATACGTGTAAAAATGGTACCCGAACAACCACGCATAGGCACATTGCTTACCGTAACACCATTTTTACCACTCATAGAAACACCATAAATTTCGGCTGTTCCATTTAACGTTAAGCTAACACGCGATACAGGTTCGGGAAATTCCCATTTCAATACCGTAACTCCTCTCCTATCACCTTGTATAGTGTGAGTTTTCCCTTTACAGCTTGCGGTAAAACCGGCTTTATTGTTTCCTACAATTAATTGTATGACCTGAAATGTTTTCGAATTTTTTTGAGCTTGTTTATAATTACTGCTCCCTACATTTATGGTTGCATTGGAATAGAGTTGAGCAAAAGTAGCTAAGAGTCCGTAGCGTCGATGAGGTGCACGAGGTTGAGAAGTGTCTCCATAAACTACATAGCGCTGTAAACCACCAACATAAGACTGACTTACACTAAAAGACGGAATGGTCTGAATGGGTGGAACGATACCGGCACCTATTCCTCCGAATTGTTCTTGTAAACGTTGACGTAATAAACTCGAAATCCTATCCATTTCTATTTGTGAATCACCGTAATGCATAATATGTATTACATTATTTTTCCCGTTTTTTTCCAGGGTGGCAAATAGCTTATCGTAAAATGTATAATCATTATTTGGAAAATAAATACGCGTTACATCATGTTTGACGTATTGTTTATAATATTTCAAACTATCAACCGTAGATTGTATGGCTTGTAGGTTTTTTTTCTGTTGTAAATCATGGACGCTTTTATCTACATTCAAAAGTTCATCCTCCGTACTTACTATAACCGCTGCCGGAGCAGGAAAACGCAGGGTAATATTGCCTAGTGCAATCCCTTCGGGAGGGAATACACTACCTATAACAGCTAAAACAATAAAACATAAAAAAATAAATAATAATACTTTATACGGTCTCATTTTTTATTTATCCTTTAAAAAACTTAATTGCTAACAGGGGGCAAAAGTATAAAAAAATAGGATATTGTTTAAACAGAAAGCATAAAAATTATAAAATGCCTTCAATATGCATACTTAGTCTTTATAAATATGTATTTATTTCGATTTAAATTCCCATTTACATTAAGCAAATATACAGCTGAGGACAGATACATAGACTATAACTTGTACTCAAAACAATGCGTTTTCAGCATATGTTTTCATCTCTTTTATGAAAAATCGAAATAATAAATAGAAGGGATTTAAGTTATGTGAAAAAATAATTTAAGATAAAATCCAAAATTACAACAAGATAGATAGTGTAATTTTAAATAAAAAAAACAAAAAATTATGTATAAAAAATTTATATCTTTGCACACTTAAAAAATATAAGAGGTAAAGAAATAAATTTTAAAGGAAATTCAATTATGTATTTGACACCTGAAGTAAAGAAAAACATTTTCAAAGAATATGGTCAATCTGAATTTGACACCGGTTCAATTGATGGACAAGTAGCCTTATTTACTTTTCGCATCCGACATTTAACCGAACACGTTAAATCAAACAAAAAAGACGCCGTAACAGAACGTTCCTTGGTACGTTTAGTAGGAAAAAGAAGAAAACTTCTTGATTATTTAAAGAGAAAAGACATTGAAAAATACCGAGAACTGATTAAGAAATTAAATATCCGAAAATAACCCTTGAATTTCAAAAGCAAAAAAGGCACTATCTGAAAGGTTGCCTTTTTTTGTATTGATTAAGAAAAGACAAAGAATGATAGTAACAAAAACATTTGATTTAGGTGATGGACGACAAATCACCATAGAAACGGGCAAGCTTGCCAAACAAGCCGATGGTTCGGTAGTTGTAAAAATGGGAAACACCATGTTATTGGCTACAGTATGTAGCAAAAAAGAAGCTGCCGAAGATGTTGATTTCATGCCATTACAAGTTGAATACCAAGAAAAATATGCCGCTGTAGGCCGTTTCCCGGGGGGATTTTTCAAAAGAGAAGCCCGTCCGTCGACCTATGAAATTTTAATTGCCCGTTTAATAGACAGAGCCTTAAGACCTTTATTCCCGGAAGATTATCATGCAGAAACTCAAGTATTGGTTACCCTTATCTCTGGCGATAAAAACGAATTGCCCGATGCCTTAGCAGGATTGGCAGCCTCGGCTGCTTTATCCGTATCCGACATCCCTTTTCACGGACCGATTTCGGAAGTGAGAGTAGCTCGCATCGACAACGCATTTAAGATAAATCCTACCGTCACAGAATTAGAAAAAGCCGATATGGATCTTATCGTCGCCGCTTCCATGGATAATATCATGATGGTGGAAGGCGAAATGAAGGAAATTCAAGAAGAAGACTTATTGGAAGCTTTAAAAGTAGCTCATCAAGCTATTAAAACACAATGCCAAGTACAGTTGGATTTAGCTGCCGAAGTAGAAAAAGCTAATCCCAAAAGAGAATACTGTCATGAAAACAACGACGAAGAACTACGTGAACGACTAAAAAAAGAAACCTATCAAAAAATTTACGATATCGCCAAGAATCCTACTTCCAAACACGAACGCAGCGAAGCTTTCGAAAAAGTGTTGGACGATTTCTTGGAAAGCATTCCTGAAGATGAAAGGGAAGAAAAAACACCCATGATAAAACGCTATTACGACAAAGTGCAATGGGAAGCTGTTCGAAACATGGTCTTAAGTGAAAGACAACGATTAGACGGTCGAAAATTAGATCAGATTCGCCCCATATGGTGTGAAGTGGATTATCTACCTTCCGCACATGGATCGGCTATCTTTACCCGAGGAGAAACACAATCGTTATCTACTTGTACTTTAGGAACCAAATTAGATGAACAAATCATCGATGGAGCCATTATCGAAGGCACTGCCGATTTTATGTTACATTATAATTTTCCACCTTTTTCGACCGGCGAAGTAAAACCTATACGAGGGACGGGACGAAGAGAAATCGGACACGGGAATTTAGCCCTACGGGCCATTAAACCCATACTCCCTCCCAAAGAAAATAATCCTTATACCATTCGTTTGGTTTCCGACATTTTAGAGTCAAACGGCTCCTCATCCATGGCAACCGTATGTGCTTGTACGATGGCTCTGATGGATGCGGGCGTACAAATAAAAAAACCGGTTTCGGGTATTGCTATGGGAATGATCAGCGACAGCAAAACCGGACAATATGCCATACTCTCCGATATTCTTGGCGATGAAGACCATTTGGGAGATATGGACTTTAAAGTAACCGGAAGTAAAGACGGCATTACCGCTTGTCAAATGGACATTAAAGTAGAAGGTCTCTCCTACGAAGTATTAGCCGAAGCTTTGGAACAAGCCAAAAGAGGACGCTTGCACATTTTAAACGAAATAATGAAAACCATCGAACATCCACGTGAGGATTACAAACCTCACGTACCTCGTATCGAAAAGATGATCATCGACCGCGAATTTATCGGTGCCGTTATCGGACCCGGCGGAAAAATCATCCAAGAAATGCAACGCGAAACCAATACCATTATTAATATATGTGAAGAAGGCGAATTCGGTATTATTGACATCGCTTCTCCCGACAAAGAATCCATAGAAGAAGCCAAAAGACGCATTAGAAATATAGTTGCCGTACCCGTTATGGGCGAAATTTATGAAGGACCTGTAAAAAATATTCAAGCATTTGGCGCTTTTGTAGAGATATTACCCGGCAAAGATGGTCTTTTGCATATTTCCGAATATGATTGGAAACGCATCGACAAAATGGAAGACTATGTCAAAGTAGGCGATGTGCTTAAAGTCAAACTAATAGACATTGATACCAAAAACGGTAAACTAAAACTTTCGCGCAAAGCTTTACTTCCTAAACCGGAAGGGAAACCACAAGAAAAAACACAAAAAGCGGAATTTAAAAAGAAATAACTCATATATAATGAACACCCTTTGCATGAAGCCTGCTTCATAGAAGGGTGTTTTTATTTAAAATTAAAAAAAATGAAATGTATTTACAACTATAAACACATTTTGCTTTTTCTTGCTTCCCTATTGATGCTATCTTGTCAAAACAAAGAAAAACAATTACATAATAAACTCAAACAAAGCATAGAAGATTATATTTCAAAAGACTTTTCCGCAGATACACGCTTGGATAGCATTGTGATTCTTAGCATTGACAGCCTTACCGAATATCATTTTGAAAATTATATTCTTAAGCCTGTGATTGAAAATCGCATTGAAGAACTTAGTTTCCAATACAATCATTTATCGGATGACAAGAGCTTTGAGGAATTGGCATTAAAACAAAAAACAGAAAATCAAATTAACGCATTGGTCGATAAATTATTATACATACAAAACGACCAACAAAACAATAAAGTAGATTCCATCCAATTTAAATATTTCTTTGTAAACGCGCTTATTTATACCTATAAAAACAATGAGCCTACACAGGAATATTACGGATTCCCCATTACCACTGATTTTCAAATCAGAGAAATCAATGAATTAGTATTTGAATAAATCGATTCAAAATCCTTTTACTTTTTTAATTATTTCTTGAAAATAAATATTGCATATCGATATATTTACTACTTTTGCATTTTAAATTTAATATTTAAAATATAAGCACAATATATAACTTAACATCATGATAAATAATAATTTGAATCTTTTAAAATACGGCATTGCCAAGCCTAAAAACATTTATTACAACCTTTCGTATGACGAATTGTATACACACGAGACCCATCCGTCATTAACAGGGTATGAAGTAGCACAAAAAACATCCTTAGGTGCATTGAATGTCGACACCGGTATATTCACAGGCCGTTCGCCAAAAGACAAATACATCGTAAAAGATGCCGAAACCGAACCCAATGTATGGTGGGC
>DHTG01000057.1:28358-30116 GCA_002411545.1 Bacteroidales bacterium UBA5266
AAAACAAGTCAAGAGCAATTAAGTGATAAAAACTTATATGTTACCGACGCTTATTGCGGCGCAAACGAAAACAGCAGGGTGAAAATAAGGGTTATCAGCGAAGTGGCATGGCAAGCTCATTTTGTGAAGAACATGTTTATTCGTCCTACAGAAGAAGAGCTCAAAACCTTCGAACCTGATTTCGTGATGTTGATGGCATCCAAAACCGTAAATCCTAAATGGAAAGAACACGGACTAAACAGCGAAGTGTATGTAGCTTTTAATATTACCGATAAAATAGCCGTCGTAGGCGGCACCTGGTACGGTGGCGAAATCAAAAAGGGATTCTTTTCCATTATGAACTATTATCTTCCCTTGGAAGGCATGGCTGCCATGCACTGTTCCGCCAACCAAGGAAAAGACGGAAGTACCGCTTTGTTTTTCGGCTTGTCGGGGACAGGCAAAACCACTCTCTCGACCGATCCCGACCGTCTGCTCATCGGCGACGATGAACACGGATGGGATGAAGAAGGCGTTTTTAATTTCGAAGGCGGATGCTATGCCAAATGCATACATTTAAGCAAAGAACAAGAACCGGATATCTACGCTGCCATTAAAAGAGATGCTTTATTGGAAAATGTAGTAATCAAAGCAAACGGCGGCCCCGATTTCGACGATGATTCCAAAACCGAAAACACCCGCGTTTCCTACCCTATTTATCATATCAATAATATTGTAAAACCCGTTTCCAAAGGCACTCATCCGAAAAGCATTATCTTTTTATCGGCCGATGCATTCGGGATACTTCCTCCTATTGCCAAATTGACGGAAGACCAGGCTATGTATTATTTTTTAAGCGGATATACAGCTAAATTAGCCGGAACGGAACGCGGTATCAAAGAACCGGTTCCTACTTTCTCATCGGCTTTTGGAGCTCCTTTTCTATTGCTTCACCCCACCAAATACGCTACCGAATTGTCGGAAAAAATTAAACAACACGGCAGCCGTGTTTATTTAATCAATACCGGATGGTCGGGAGGAGCTTACGGTACCGGTAAACGCATTAAGATATCGGTTACCCGTACCTTAATCAATGCCATTCATAACGGCGAAATCGACCGATGCGAATTTATACAAACAAAACCTTTCGGTTTCTGGATACCCAAAACATTAAAAGGGGTGGATTCCTTTTTACTGGATCCGCGCAATACCTGGGATGACAAAGCTGCCTACGATCAAAAAGCCATGGAGCTGGCTCAGGCATTTGTAAACAACTTCAAGACCTTTACCGACAACGAAGAAGGGAAACGACTCGTTGCTGCCGGACCGCAACTGTAAATCGAAATATCTTTATCGTAGCACCTGTATCTTCCGCACAAAGGCTGCATCCCTTGTAGTTATCTTTATGAGGTATATCCCGTTTTGCAAATCACTTACATCCAAAGATGTTTGGGTAGCATGTACCGAAATAGCTTTTAATAGCCTTCCACTGACATCATAAAGAAGAAGTTCTTGCATGGCTACCTCCCCATTATCGATATTTACTATGGTGTGGACGGGATTGGGATAGAGCATACAATTATTATTTTCACTCACTTCTTCAACAGCCACCTCGCTTTTGAATATTGCAGTAAATGATGTATCGCTTGTAATGACTGCCGTTCGCGGATTATCGGTATTTCCGTCGCTCCACTTTTCAAAAACATAACCTAAATAAGGACTTGCTTTTAAAACAGATTGATTGGTAATACAATCCGGTGCGGAAGCCATTGCCAATCC
>DHTG01000104.1:0-1519 GCA_002411545.1 Bacteroidales bacterium UBA5266
CCTTTTTCACCCGATTTTCCTCCTTTTACCCTCCATTTTACCCTCCATTTTTCCTCCATTTTTCCTCTATTTTTTCTCCTTTTTTAGACTATTTTTTAGCCATTTTCACTCCCTTTTTTCATCCGTTTGCCGGGAAAAATAGAGCGTTTTTTATGAAAAAGTCGCAAGTTGAAGATGGTTTTTCGTGCCGATAAAAGAAGGAAGGGAAGGAAAATATAGATTCCTGCAAAGTAATAATTCCTTTATTCTTGGGAAAGCAAGGTGAATGAAGGCTAATTGTTAAAGTCAGACAGTGTATGTTTATTTATCATATATTCCTGCTTCCACATAATACCAAAATCCATTTTTTAATGCATAAAACCAAACCATATTTTTATTATTGATCTGTAAACTAAGACTCGAGGCCCGTGACTTTTTTTATAATTCTGTCTTTTCTCACAAAATTCATCGGAAAACGCCTTGTTTTTCAGGAAAAATGCCGTATAACGCATTCTTAGGGCGTGTTTCAGGTATTTCATATCTAAGCTTTTATAGCAAAGGAATGGGGTAAAAGGGGGTAAAAGAGCCTGAAAATGAGTCGGGAAGAATGATGAATGAAGGATGATTTTTTGTGACGAAAACCAGGAAAGGGAAACAATTATATACTGCTGTCGTTTGTATGCCATTGAGATTCTTTGTTACAAAAGACATCTATTATTTGTAGGGGAGAAGTAACGATATAATCGGGATTTAATGCCCACAAACGTTTTTCGGCATTGTAGCCCCAACAAACAGCCATGTTTTTAATATTAACCTTTTTACATGCCATGATGTCTCTATCTTCATCGCCCACATACACGATCTCGGCGAGATTTAGCTTGTGTTTTTGGCACATTTTCTTTAATACCCGGTCTTTGCCAAAGAGGGAACTTTGGGAATACACAAACTCAAAGGCATGATCGAGTTGATGTTTTGTCAAGCATTGTCGAATGTTTTCTTCTGAATTGCTGGAAACGATGCCTAATTTGTAGCTTGTGGCCAGCGTGTGTAAAACCTTTGTCATATCAGCAAACAAAGGGATATTTGTTTTATCCTTTAATTGGGAAGTGATGTTTAAAATCATCTTAGGGATTTTATACATGGGAATCTTTTTCCTTTTAATCACTTCTTTAATTCCTTCATTGCGTAATAAGTCAAAATCATCTTCACAAAAATCGTTTACACTTGTCCTGACAATCTCTTTGATATCATCCAACGTATTGGCTATCGTTCCGTCGAAATCAAAAACAATGTATGTAATCATAACACATATTAATATATTAGAAAAAGATGACAAAAGTAAGTAAAAATAGGATACTAAACTGCTTTATGTGTAATTGTTGAAAAGTCATAATTTTTGGTTATTGTATTAAAATATAAAGCTCTCATTCTTCGCTTCGCTCAGAATCGTTCGATATTTATCAAATAATAATAAAATCATATAGAAAAAACTTTTTAGGAAAAAGAATTTAGTGTAACTTTGCACACTTTTAATTTTACG
>DHTG01000104.1:1861-5784 GCA_002411545.1 Bacteroidales bacterium UBA5266
AGATATAAAGATTTCAAAATAAATATTATCGACACACCGGGACACAGTGATTTTGGTGGGGAAGTGGAACGTGTGCTGAATATGGCTGATGGCGTACTCTTGATAGTCGATGCCTTTGAGGGACCTATGCCGCAAACCCGCTTTGTACTGCAAAAAGCCGTTGAATTGAACCTAAAACCCATTGTTGTCATCAACAAAGTGGACAAACTAAACTGCAATCCCGAGCAAACCCAAGAGGATGTTTTCGATTTAATGTTTAGTTTAGGTGCCAGCGAAGATCAGCTTGATTTTCCTACTGTTTATGGTTCGTCAAAACAAGGATGGATGGGACCGGATTGGAAAACCCCCACCGACAATATCAGCTATTTATTGGATCAAATCATCGAACACATCCCGGCTCATCCCATCATGGAAGGTAACACCCAGATGATGATATCGTCATTGGATTATTCTTCGTATGTAGGAAGAATTGCCGTCGGCAAAGTACATCGAGGCAGTTTAAATTGGGGACAAAGTGTTTCGCTCATCAAACGCAACGGACAAATTATTCCTTCGAAAGTAAAAGAGTTATATGTGTTTGAAGGATTGGGAAAAGAAAAAACAAAAACACCGGTAGGTTCCGGCGAAATTTGTGCCGTACTTGGCATCGATGATTTTGAAATAGGCGATACCATTGCCGATTTTGAAAATCCCGAGGCCTTGCCCAGTATCACTGTCGACGAACCGACGATGAGTATGCTTTTTACCATCAATAACTCACCTTTCTACGGCAAAGATGGGAAATACGTAACCTCACGGCATCTAAGAGATCGTTTATACAAAGAACTGGAAAAAAATCTGGCGTTACGTTTGGAAGAAACCAATTCGCCCGATGCATTTACCGTATTTGGCAGAGGTATATTGCATCTCTCCATTTTAATCGAGACCATGCGTCGCGAAGGCTATGAATTGCAAGTCGGTCAACCGAAAGTGATTATCAAAGAAATCGAGGGGCAAAAATGCGAACCCGTGGAAGAACTTATCGTATTGGTGCCCGAACCCTTTTCAAGCCGAGTCATTGATTTGGTAAGCAAACGAAAAGGCGAAATTGTATCCATCGATACGAAAACAGATCAAATGTGTTTACGCTTTAAAATACCCTCCCGTGGCATCATCGGCTTGCGTAATCAAGTGCTGACATCGACGGAAGGAGAAGCAGTTATATCGCATCGCTTGTTGGGTTTCGAAGCCTGGAAAGGGGATATCTCCTTGCGTCATGCCGGATCATTGATAGCCATGGAAAGCGGCATAGCATCTGCCTATGCTATTGATAAGTTGCAAGATAGAGGAAGTTTCTTTATTTCACCCATGGATCCCGTTTACGAAGGACAGGTCATCGGCCAACACATTCGTCAAGATGACTTGGTTATTAATGTAACCAAAACCAAAAAACTCAGCAATATGAGAGCTTCCGGTTCGGATGATAAGGTGTTATTATCGCCGGCTATCAAATTTTCCATGGAAGAGTACATGGAATATATTGCAGAAGATGAGTATTTGGAAATCACCCCACTGAGTCTTCGTTTGCGCAAAATCTTATTGAGCGAAATTGAACGTAAAAGGGCATCAAAATAAGTATGATTTAAATGGTGAATGATGAATTCACTATTGTCCTATACATTTCAAAAGTTACCGTATAAAGGATCTGCTACGATTGGCGTAATTCACATCTTATACTAAAGTTATCAGTGGTGATTTATGATTATATGATATAATATTAAATGCCTATGTACGTTTTCTGTTTGGATAATAAACAGAAAGATGAAAAAAATAGCAATTATAATTCTATATGTAATAGGCATACAACAAATTTCTTTTGCGCAAAGTAAATATACCGTCAGTGGCTATGTGAGTGAACGAGGGAGTAAAGAGTTGCTCGAAGGAGTGAGTGTATACGTCAAAGAATTAGGAAACGGAACCTTAAGTAACGCCTATGGTTTTTATTCCATCACAATGTTTGAGCGAGATTCTTTAAGTCTTATTTTTTCGTATGTAGGCTATACTTCCGATACTGTACGAATTGCTTTTCACGCGAATAAAAGTTTAAATATAGAGTTGTTGAAAGGATTATCGTTGAAAGAAGTAAGTATAACCGCTGAAAAAACAGCGAGTGAAGTCGTTCAGATGAGTACTGTTAAAATATCGGCGGTAGAAGTGAAAAGCATTCCCATGCTTTTAGGCGAAAAAGATGTGTTCAAAACCCTGATGTTGTTGCCGGGTGTTCAATCCGCTGCGGAGGGTACTTCGGGAATGTACATCAGAGGGGGAGGCCCGGACCAGAATTTAATCATACTCGACGAAGCTACTATATATAACGCCAATCATTTATTGGGATTTTTCTCTGTTTTTAACGGTGATGCAGTAAAATCGGTAGAGTTGATAAAAGGAGGATTTCCCGCTCGCTACGGGGGAAGATTATCTTCTATCATCGATGTGAACATGAAAGAAGGAAATAAAAACTCCTATCACGGCGAAGGAGGAATAGGTCTTATTGCTGCACACGCCACAGTAGAAGGTCCCATTGTTAAAAATAAATCTTCATTTATAATTTCCGCACGTAGAACCTATTTGGATATTTTAATTCAACCGATACTTAAACTGAATGAACCGGGTATGATGGCCGGATATTTCTTCCATGATGTCAATGCTAAATTAAACTATGATTTCGGCGATAAGAACAAATTATATATAAGCGGTTATTTTGGCAGAGATAAGTTTTATATGTCGGAAAGAGACATCGATTATGTCCAAAAAGCCGGTTTATTTTGGCAAAACGGGACCGGAACCGTTCGTTGGAACCATTTGTTTACCCATAAAATATTTTCGAATCTATCGTTTATTTTCAGCGATTATACGATGAAGATTTACAGCAAGCAAAAAGACTATTCCGAGGTATACAATATGCATTATACCTCAGGAATCAGAGACTATTCGCTTAAATACGACCTTACGTATGTCCTAAGTCCGACGCATTCCCTGTTTATAGGCGGTGTTTTCACCTTCCATGAATTTCGACCCAGTGCGTTGATGGTAGAAGATGTAGATACTAGCTACAATGTGTCGCAAAGTGTTAAAATCAATGGATTTGAATATGCGCTTTATGCCGAAGACGAAATCAACATTCGCAATAAATTTAAAATGAATCCCGGCATTCGCTTGGGAATGTTTACAGTGAGAGGTAAAAGCTATTTTTCGCCGGAACCACGTTTAAACATGAGCTATAATCTTCAATCCAACCTAGCCATCAAAGCATCCTATGCGCTGATGAATCAAAACATACATTTACTGACGAGTTCAAACATTGGCATGCCCACGGATTTATGGGTTCCTTCCACCAATAACATCCGTCCGCAGCAATCGCAACAAATTGCCTTAGGACTGGTGTATGATTGGAAAAAACCAAGCCTAAGTTTTTCCTTGGAAGGATATCACAAAAAAATGGATCATATGGTAGCCTATAAAGAGGGTACTTCGTTTTTGTTGATGGATATTGATTTAGGAGAAGGGGAACTACCTGAAACCGGTAAACTGGCTTGGGAAGAAAGTATTACAACAGGGGAGGGCTGGTCTTACGGCTTGGAATTTTTGATCAGACGTACGGCCGGTAAATTTACCGGGTGGATTGGATATACGCTCTCTTGGACGCAACAACGATTCGAGGAGCTGAATTTCGGGAAAAAATATTATGCTCGTTACGACCGTCGACACGATGTTTCGATTGTACTCATGTATAGTCCCTCCAACAAAATCAATCTCTCTATGTCGTGGGTATTTGCCAGTGGAAATTGCATTACGATGCCTGAAGCCGTCTTATATCAAGAGGGAATCAATGAAGTGCTCTCTGAATATATGAGATCTCAATTAAGCATTCCTTCGGGTAGCCG
>DHTG01000104.1:5991-16257 GCA_002411545.1 Bacteroidales bacterium UBA5266
ACCCTTTCATCACTTGGATATAGGCATACAATTTATCAAAACACATAAAAGAAATTGGAAGAGTATTTGGGAGCTAAGCATCTATAATGTATATAATCACAAAAATCCTTTCTTTTATTTTGTGGGTACGGAATTTAAAGAGGATGGAAGCTATGAACAACGGCTGAAACAAATTTGTATTTTCCCAATTATTCCTTCACTGAGTTATAATTTTCAATTTTAATCACAAAATCCTTACCTATGAAACGTATCTCATTATATATCCTATCCATCATCGCATTCAGCAGTTGCATTGATAATGTCGATGTGAAAGAATTGGGCATTGAACCCAAAATGGTATTGTACTGTTATTTATCGCCCACCTTTGATACTACCCAAGTTTTTTTAAGCAATTCTCAAAATATATTGTCTTACGAATCAAAGGTTCTCGGTATAATAACAGATGCAAAGGTTGAACTTTCCACTAATGGAAAAACCTGGGTGAAATGTAGCTATGATGCCAAAAAAGAACGGTATATTCTTTCGAAAAATGATTTTCCCATACGAGAAGGACAGACTTATTATATACGCGCAAAAGCACCTTCTTATAAAGAAACGATTCGTGCTTCGTGTAGTGTGCCTTACTATAGAAACATTGATTTAGAAATCGATACCATTGAATCCTTTGAATTCATGATATCAGCCATTTTTAAATGGAAAGATTATCCGGGGGAAGATAATTATTATTCCTTTACGGTGTATACTAGAAACAAAGATTTCAATGGTCCAAACAGTGACACGCAAACCTATTTGCTGGGGTATTACCTGTACGATCTTCAAACCGAAAGCCAAGTGTTTTCAGATGAAGGCAAAGATGGCTCTGTCCTCAGTATTGAATCCTATCTTTCAAACCAACAATTAGATACTATGAATGCCGATACGGTTATTTTTACTTTTAATCAAATAAACAAAGACCTTTATCTGTATGAAAAGGCTTTAGCTAAATATTATATGCAGGCAAGTATGTATGGTTTGGTGGAACCAAGCTTGTTATACAATAACATAGAAAACGGTTATGGGTTGTTTACGGCTTTTACGTTTAAAACATTTCAATATGATTTTACGAATCATCATTTTTCAGAGTACGTATTTCCACTAAAACATAAATTACAATAAAACGCTGTATGCCATAGAATAAATAATGGTTATTTATATTATTGGTTAAAGTAAACGAAAAAATATAGTACGCTAAGTCCTTGTATTTGCAAATATTATTATACCTTTGCAAACAAAAAAAATCACACTATGATAAGTCGTAATTCTATCAGAGTCAAAGTCATGCAAGCATTATATGAGTACAATGTTTCTGCTCATAAAAATCCAAAACAGATTGAAAAAATGCTTTTGAATGCTTGTGAAGACATCTATAGATTGTATATTAAGTCACTTGCCTTATTTGTGCCACTTACACAAATAGCTGAACAGATTATTGATATTAAGAAAACCCTTTTCTTTGCGAAAGAAGAAGACCTGCATCCGAATGTAAAATTTATAGAAAATCAATTTATCCGAAAAATAGGAGAAAATACATCCTTACAAAAACTCATTGAGCATTATGGACTGGGATGGAATAACGACGTCGAAATGGTATTTGTCCGCAAAATATTCGATGCCTTAGCCAATCAAGAGTTTTATATAGAATATATGCAAGATTCGACAAATTCTTTTGCCAACGATAAAGCGTTTGTTTTAACGCTGGTAGAAAAATTCTTCTTAGAGAATGAAACGATGATACACTATTTCAGTGAACGAAAACTACATTGGCAACTCGATTATAATGATGTGATGATAATGGTGTATAACACCTTAAAAGGATTTAAAGAAAAGCAATCCGACAACATTGCTATTCCACCCTTGTTTAAATTAGATGAAGAAGGGGCATCGGAAGATAAAGAGTTTATGTTAAATCTTTTGCATTATACCATTCAAGAGGATGAAAACTATAAGCAAATTGTCATCAAAAAACTACAAAATTGGGAAGCTGACCGTATTGCAGTCATTGATTTTATTTTGTTGAAAATGGCTATCTGTGAGTTTTGTTGCTTTCCGAGTATACCCTTACGGGTAACCTTGAATGAATACATAGAAATTTCAAAATACTACAGTACACCCAAAAGCCGTATGTTTATCAATGGCTTGTTGGATAAAATCTTAGATGATTTAAAAGCCGAAAACAAGATTAATAAACAAGGAAGAGGATTGATGGGATAAAGGATTTAATCATGTTATATCGTATCATTCAACCATTAAAAACAGGTATCCTTTTTGTGTTCCTCGTATTGTTTACACAAAATATGTATTCACAATTCGAAACAGATAAAGATGTGCTGTTTTACCACCGCATTCAAAGCATAGATCCTCAACTACAGCTTCCCCCTCAAACTTTGTTGAAAGATTATGTAAACAAATATGTTCATTCGGAGAAAACAGCAACCACCCAAGCTTTACAAGTGTTTTTTTATTACCAACCCTATATAAAACAAACATTGGTAAAAGACAGTTTGCCTGAACTTCTGCAATATTTACCTTTAGCACTTAGCCGAATGCAACTTACATACCAAGGCACTTATCATACTGCCGGTATATGGGCATTACCTGTATTTGTGGCTGTCAAATACGGCTTAGTGGTGAACGATTGCATCGATGAACGCATGAATGTGATGAAATCAACGCAAGCAGCGATTAACTATCTTCGCGATTTATATTATTTATA
The DNA here is from genome assembly GCA_002411545.1 of Bacteroidales bacterium UBA5266. GTDB lineage: Bacteria > Bacteroidota > Bacteroidia > Bacteroidales > WCHB1-69 > UBA5266. The sequence continues at coordinate 8,744 of DHTG01000104.1, forward strand.
CGGTAATTTCTGGGAAGTCCTGTTGGCGTATACTGAAGGGCCGTCCGGATTGAATGCTATTCAAATTCGAACGAAAAATACGGTTGCTAATCCTTGGGATTTATACAATAGTGGATGGTTAAAACACAAAGAAATCATTCCCAATTTTATAGCCTATACTTATTTAGCCAATTATCACGATTTGTATAACCTAAATGTCCCTTCTTATCAACCCATTCAAATTACATGTATTCAGCTATCTAAACCTGCTTACTTCCATGATTTATTCAACTGTTTGAATATATCTAAAGATGAATTTCAAAATATAAATCCCTGTTATATGTCATCCCTTTTATTGCCTAATATTCCTATTAATATACCGACAGATAAAAAAGCACTGTTCGCAATGAATGAAGACAGTTTATACCTCAAGTATGCGATCGAACAAGTACGTCTGGATAGCATAGCACAAGAGAAAATCAGGCAAGCAAACGAAATAAAGACGATTACTTATACGGTAAAAAGCGGAGATTATTTAGGTAAAATTGCTCATAAATACAATGTAAGTGTGGCTAATATAAAAAAATGGAATCATCTGAAAAGCGATAAAATCAACGTAGGTCAGCGCTTAATGATCCATCCAAAATAGAGTAGGGGAATCAGTTCAAAAAATTAAAGCCGGATTTACTTTGTTATAAGTATAATTTTGTTTAATTTTACAAAAAAAATAAAATATAAAAATCATGCTCACATACAAAGACTTAGGATTAGTAAATTCAAAAGAAATGTTTAAAAAGGCGGTAAACGGTCAATATGCCATACCTGCTTTTAATTTTAACAATTTAGAACAATTGCAAGCCATCATCATGGCCTGTGTAGAAACAAAATCGCCAGTCATTCTTCAAGTATCAAGCGGTGCAAGAAAATATGCTAATGCTAATTTGTTGAAAAACATGGCAAAAGGAGCTGTTGAGTATGCACAAGAATTAGGGTGCAACATACCCATCGTTTTGCATTTAGACCATGGCGACACCTTTGAATTATGCAAATCATGCATAGAAAGTGGGTTTTCATCGGTAATGATTGATGGTTCACATCATTCCTATGAAGATAACATTGCTTTGACTCGCAAAGTTGTTGAATATGCACATCAATACGATGTGACTGTGGAAGGAGAGTTGGGTGTGTTAGCCGGTATCGAAGATGAAGTAAATGCTGAACATCATACGTATACACGACCTGAGGAAGTGGAAGACTTTGTGAAACGCACTGGCGTTGATTCGTTGGCCATATCCATAGGTACCTCACACGGTGCCTTCAAATTTAAAGTAAAACCCGGCGAAGCTATACCACCTTTGCGATTTGATATTCTCGAAGAAGTCGAAAAACGAATCCCCGGTTTTCCCATCGTGTTACACGGAGCCTCGTCCATACCACAAGACATTATCGCCGAAATAAACCAATATGGAGGCAATATTCAAGACTCAGCCGGCGTACCCGAAGAACAATTACGTAGAGCCGCTAAATCGGCCGTATGTAAGATAAATATCGATTCCGACGGACGATTGGCTATGACGGCTGCCATCCGCAAACATCTAGCTGAAAATCCTCAAGAATTCGATCCACGAAAATATTTGGGGCCTGCAAGAGAAAAATTAAAAAAATTATATGCACATAAAATTATAAATGTGCTGGGAAGCAACGATAAAGCATAAATGTAAATGGGATAGGAATACATCATTCTATCCTATTTTTGAAATATACTATTTAACATAATGTAAATTATAACATAAATTATTGTAGTACATTTCCTATCATTTTATCACGGATTCAAGAGTATATATATGCATATATCTGTTGTTATTCTACTGTTATTTCATATATGGACACCTAATATGAATAGTTAACAATAATTAATGCTATCCGTCGTTTGAAAAAATAAAGCATATGCACAAGCAAATATTTTTATTTATTTTATTAGTAGTTGGATTAAATCTTAAATCGCAAGTACGAACAGATTCGTTTCACGTTGCACATTATGATATCAACCTGTCTATAATCGATTTTAACAATAAACAAATTCAAGGGTTTACTGAAATAAAAGCTGTTTCTAAAATCAATCACTTAAACCATATCAATTTAGATTTTGCTGCATTCAGTATCGATTCAATCATGATTAGTGATGTTGTTACTTCTTTATACACACATAGTAACGAAACACTTAACATCCAACTACCTGATAATAAATTGGGTGATACGATAAGTATTCGGATTTATTACCAAGGAACGCCTTATGTAGACGATTATTTTGGAGGTTTTTATTTTTCAAGTGATTATGCATTTAATATAGGTAGCGGTTTTGTGTCAGTTCCCCATAATTTAGGTCGCGCTTGGTTCCCTTGTTTCGACGAATATAGGAATAAATCCACTTATACTTTTAACATACGTACCGAAAAACACAAAACGGCGGTTTGCGGCGGTTTGCTGAAAGACTCCCTTTATTTACCGGATAGTACTCGCCTGTGGATTTGGGAATTAGACTCCCCCATCCCATCCTACTTGGCTTCAGTTGCTGTCGGTGAATATCTCGTATATAAGGATACTTTTCAAGGCTTATCATCCATCTTGCCCATCGAAATCTACGTTCCTCCTACCTATTTACCTTTGGTAGAAGAAACCTTTAGATTCTTAAAACCTGTTTTGCGTAATTTCGAGAATAAATTCGGAGCCTATTCGTGGGAACGTGTTGGTTATATAGGCGTACCCTTTAATAAGGGCGCTATGGAACATGCCTGCAATATAGCCTATCCTTTATTTGCTATAAATGGCAATGATATGTATATGTTGTTATATGCTCATGAATTGGCTCATTCCTGGTTTGGTAATCTGATCACCTGCGCCACGGCTGACGAAATGTGGATTAACGAAGGTTTTACAAGTTATTGTGAAGCCATTACAATGGAAAAGCTATTTCCTAACAGCGATCCCGAATTGGATGGATACAAAAGCTATATGCGTAATTTACACCGATATGTTTTACAAAACACACATCTTAAAGACGAAGGTTATTATGCTTTAAACAAGGTTCCGCTCGAATTTACATTTGGTTCCACTTCTTACGATAAAGGGTCGTTGGTTGTTCATACTTTAAGACATCAACTCGGTGATTCGCTTTTCTTTTCAGGAATGAAATCTTTATTAAACCATTTTGCCTTTTCGACGTTAAATTCCGAAACACTTTTTTCCTACCTCTCTCAAAATCTTGGAGTTGATTTGACTTGTTTTTACAATGCATGGGTCAATCAACCGGGATTCCTGGATTTTTTGATAGATTCCATTCGTTCTACGGATATAAGTCAACAATACAAAGTGTATCTTCAACAACGCTTACATCAGGCTCAACACTACGGAAATAACGTTAAACTTGATCTAACTTTCTTTTCCGATGACGGACAGATATACACAGAAACAATAAGTTGCTCAGGTGCTTATGATTCCGCAACTGTTTCAATTCCTTTTTCACCGGTTTTTGGAGTGGTGGATTTTTACGAAAAATTATCCGATGCTTGTATAGATTATAACATAAATATAAGCACAATCGATCGCTATCAAGCTCCAGAGGCCAATTTGTCTGTTCAAGCAGATAAAGTATTCGACACGGCTTTTATTCGTATAGAAAATCATTTGGTTGCACCCGATACTTTAAAAAGTGACAATCCCGACATTTATCGCATGTCTGATAGTCATTTTTGGAAAATAGCATATTATCCTCATGCTGCTTTGGAAGGTAGCTTTTATTTTAATTATGAAGCTTATGAAAACAATTTGGATTATAATTTGATACAAGGATATACAAAAGATGATATAATTTTGTTGTATCGCAGAGATGCTTCCCAAGATTGGCAAATCATTCAAAGTACACAAAGAGGCACTGTGGCAACCGGAAGTTTACAAACAACAAAAATATTAGCCGGAGAATATTGTTTAGCCATAGGAAATAAAGAGAACATATCCATTTCTGCAACGGAAGGAATAAAAAACTATTCCATTTATCCCAATCCCACTTCCGATTACGTAGATTTATTAACAGATGATTTGAATTTTGATATACATATATTTGATGCCAACGGCAAACTACTCTTTGTTTCACCTATCCGTTCCAAATCCACTCGTATATCATTAAAAGATTATACGAAAGGGATATATATCATAAAAATAGTTAAAGATAAGCAAACTGTAAAATATTTTAAAGTAGTGAAAATATAAAACAATAACCTTTCTCTTTTTATATATAAGCTTAATCAATGATTTTTAAACGATCAACCCCCAATCGAACTTTCAACCAATTGGTTAATTGCTGACGTTGAACATTATCGGGTTCATAGTTCCAATTAACGAATAAGGTTAAAATGGTGTCTTGTGTTAAGTTTTCAGTATTTACATATACCATTCTTTCAATAGAAAACGTTTGAATGCAAGGATATTGAACTGCCATTTCCTTGGCTATTTGAAGCTTATCACTATCAAAGGCTGTTTTAATATCTAATTGTGTTTCCAACAATTTAATGACAGAATCTTTTTGAACTAATTGTTCTTCCTTTTTATTGAGTAAGTTCTCCAAAAAGTCGGCTTGCACATTTACATCTAATATACTACCGGTTTGCTTGACAATCAAATTCGTTTTTTTTAAACCGTATTTCAACAATTGTTCTTTCAAATAATTAATTTCTTTTTGCTTTAACTCACGACCAATGAGTGACATGGTAATGGTTCTTTCTTTACGTTGATATTCTCTGGAAGAACTTAATACTTGAATATTCTCAAACATAGTTGATTCTTGAATGTCGTTAATATATTTAATGGCTTGATTATTAAAAGAAGTTTCTCTTATGACATCAATAGATAAAAACACGCTGGGAACAATCATAATTACAGAGAACAAGGTAATGCTTCTTTGCACAAAACGCTGACGGTTAGCGTCTACATATTTTTTATGTGGAAAATGTAAAAAGCGTACCATGATAAAGGTTGCTAAAGCAATAAAGAAAGAATTAATAAAAAACAAATAAGAAGCCCCTAAAAAATAAGAAAACTGACCACTGGCTAAGCCATAACCGGCGGTACACAAGGGAGGCATCAAAGCTGTGGCAATAGCCACACCGGAGATTACTGTGAAAGGCTGTTGTTTACGTGATAAGGCTATTATCCCAGCCATGCCACCGAAAAAAGCAATCAAAACATCGAAAATGGAAGGTCGAGTACGAGCCAACAATTCCGATTGGGCATCGCTTAATGGAGAAACAAGAAAGTAAGTAAAAGAAGCTAAAATGCTAATGAATACCATGATAGCGAAGTTCTTTAAAGACTTTCTTAATAAATCACTATCGCTGATTCCTATAGCTAAACCCACTCCGTTGATTGGACCCATTAATGGAGATATCAACATAGCACCGATAATGACAGCCGTTGAGTTTACATTTAATCCTACAGATGCTACAATGACTGCAAAAGCAAGAATCCATACATTGACTCCTTTAAATTCTACGGATTTACTGATGGAAAGTAATGTTGTATCTATATCTGTATCATCAGTAATCCGGGCAATTTCTCTGATTTTTAAGTGTATCCATTTAATCCACAAAGGAAGACTTCTAGTACTCATCTTATTTGTTTCAATTAGTTAATTATGTAACGCATAAACATAAATAATGTTATTGATCCAATAATATTTATTATTACGATAATATCTAATCTTTTTAGATCATTCTATCTGATTTGAGTTTTTTATGTAATTTTGTAACCTAAATTACAATCATACATGTCAAACGATTTCACATTACGTTATGGTAGTTGGGCAATGGTGGCCGGCGCTTCGGAAGGATTGGGAGCTGCTTTTGCCGAAGCTTTGGCAAAGAGAGGATTAAATCTTATTTTACTGGCTCGCAGAATGGAAAAGTTAGAGGATTTAGCTTCGTCACTAAAAGTGAAATATAATATTGAAATCCGTTTTTTTTCCGTTGATTTACATGATTTCAATCAGACGAAAACTCTTGTTTCTTCTCTGGATGTTTCTATAGGTTTATTGGTTTACAATGCTGCCTATGCACCCATTGCATATTTCAGCGATATAAATGAAAGTCAACTAACTCAAATCGTTGATGTAAACGTAAAAACTCCTTTATTACTAGTAAAATTAGTATCGGAAGAAATGATAAGAAGTGGTAAAGGCGGTATATTGTTGATGTCGTCCTTAACAGGCACACAAGGGAGTCCGAAAGTAGCCACCTATGCTGCCACCAAAGCTTTTAACGCCATTTTAGCCGAGGGCATATGGAAAGAATTAAAACCGAAAGGTATAGATGTTATAGCATCCTGTGCCGGCGCTATCATGACCCCGGGTTATGCTAATGCACAAAACGGGAAAGCTCCGGGGACATTATCCCCCGAAAAGGTAGCCGAAATTAGCTTAAAGGCACTTGGCAGAGGGCCTATTGTTATCCCAGGAACTATCAATAAATTAGCTCACTTTTTTATGGGAAGATTACTGTCTCGCAAAACTGCAATCAACATAATGGAATTGAATACAAAAAATTTATCATGAAAACACAAATTTTAGGTTTCTTCACCCCTTGTATTGTCTATGTAGTCATCACCTTGTTGCATTACTTTTTACCCGGAAAATGGATGAAAGGCTATGTGAAAAATGATCGTACCGATGAAGTGTTAAGTTATCGATTAAACGGTAAATACGTCTTAATGGTATGTATTTTACTTTGGTTTATTTTAGGTTACACCGGATGGATTGCCTTTGATTGGCTCTACCAAGTTCGATGGTACAGTTTAATTGGTGCCGTTACCATAGGCTTATTATTTTCATTCATAATCGTTCTGCCCTACCCCTCGACAGGGAAATCATGGCTTGCCGATATGTTTTTAGGTCGATTAAAAAATCCTCAATTCCGCAAAGGACACATCGATGCCAAAATGTGGTTGTATTTAATCGGGACTATTATGCTTCAATTGAATGTGTTGAGTTTTGCCGCTCATCATTATATGGTATATCAAGATATCAACACCGGTGTTTTTATTTGTGCTGCCTTGCTGACATATTTCGTTTGGGATTACCTGATTTTCGAAAAAGTACATCTCTATACCTACGACTTCATTGCCGAACGAGTGGGCTTTAAACTAGGTTTCGGATGTTTAACCTTCTATCCTTATTTTTATCTGATAGGCCTATGGGCAGTGGTCGACATGCCAAATCCACAAACATCTACCCTGTTATCTGTTCTCTATACCTTGATTTTCTTCTTAGGATGGATATTAGCCCGTGGCACCAATATGCAGAAGTATTATTTTAAAACACAACCCGACAAAAGTTTTTTAGGCATTAAACCGGAAGTACTGACCGACGGTAAAAAATCGATTTTGGTGAACGGCTTTTGGGGTTTAAGTAGGCATGTGAACTATCTCGGTGAAATCCTCATGGCTTCCGGTATCGCTTTGAGCTTAGGTTACCCCGCTTTATGGTGGGT
>DHTG01000100.1:0-1339 GCA_002411545.1 Bacteroidales bacterium UBA5266
TTATATAGACAATGAAACTAAACGTTAAAAGCATTATCACATGGAAAATTCTCACCTGCCACACAACGGGGATCACTTCAAAACCTTAGGTTCGAAATAGAGGGTAAAAAGTTGGTTGCAATTTTAAACCAACAGTCAAAAATAAAAAAACGTCTTTAGACCCTACTTATCCATTTTATAGGGCAGTTGTTGTGTTTGATTTTTTGGGTGCCGGAGTGATCCGGTGCCCTTTTTTATGCTTGCACAAAACTAAATAGGCAGAATTTTACCCATGTAAACAACGGAATTCCGTTGAAAACTCATTATCAGATATTTATGCATATGGGTAAATCCCCATATGTAAATACCCGCTTTTCCGGGTATTTAAAAACATGGGCGTTTTTTTATCATACGCAAAAATCCTACATAATATCGGGATTCCGATATGATACACCAAAATTGGGGTATTTAAAAGATTGGTCGAAATTTCAGCCGTGAATTACATGCACGGAATTTCGATCTTTAAATAAAGTAGGTATCCAAACAGAGATCCGTCTTCAATTTACGCTAAAGTCGAATATAGGCATAAATGCGCCAGATCCATTTGCTCCGTCAAAAACAAAAGCGTACTCTCCTTTTTTTAGTTGAATTAAAGGCTTAACTACATAAGAGAGTTCATCTACACTACTCACCTCAAATGATATGGAATTATCCTCCGGGATGCCTATATCTGTACCTGAATAAACATTAATCTTACCCCAATTCAATTCCCTTGATTTACCCCTTTTATCTAGTTTAACAAGTATGAAATTGTTCGGCATATGCGATGCTGTAAAATTGAAGTAATTCGTGATATCTTTAATTCTCTCCACTGGTTGAAAGAAAAATACAAACGATGGCTCCGCCAATTTATTCATTGAACTTTCACCACGAAACTTAATAACCATTTTGGAGCTGGCTATGCCCATTGTCAAAGCGGTACCAATGGTATTTGTTTTATATCCTGACGATTTTGTGGGATTTATTTTAATTACAGAGTCTCCGTATTGATAATATATTCCTATTTTATCGTCCTGCCCGAAAGCCAAAATTGGAAATACAAGCAAAATAAATAAAAACTTTTTCATCTTTTCAGCGATGTGACAGTAAATGAAAATTCATAATCAGTGATGACCCCACCCGCCTCTATTGGTAGCAACACCTTTACTGTTTTTCCGTATGTATTTTCCAGTTGTTTTTTAGCCTCTCTTGAATCCACGGATACCGTAAACAGATTACCCTCCGTCCACCCAACATAAGGCATAAACGCAATAACAGAAGTTGGAATAACTGCGTCTTCAATATATGCACCAGCGGGAAC
>DHTG01000100.1:1741-3424 GCA_002411545.1 Bacteroidales bacterium UBA5266
CCCAACCGTAGGCTTTACGGACGCACAGGAAACAAGCATCAAAACAGTAAATAAAAACAAAGTGACCTTTTTCATAATGTAAACTTGCTTATTGTTCATATTTTATAACAGCCGCTAATCCTTTATTTATACTTTTTTTGGTAACTACATACAAGTTAACACAAGATAATTTTTTAAGCGCCTATTTTCGGTAGGCGCTTTATTTTTTAGTTTGCTTCTTTGTCTTTTAGATTATATTCTAATCCCTTTTGAAGTTTTTGGTCAAAATCAGATAATTTATTTTCGTCGTACAATGGTTCTATTGTGTGTCCTGCTTCATCAAAATCAAAAGGTATTTCAAGCTGCCCTTGTTTTCTCGATTTTAATTTTTCAAATTGTTTCCACATGTGCTCCATATTGTCAGAAAGCCTAAATAAGGTAATAACTTGTCCTATTTGAGAGTTTAGATTTGGTTCTCCAACGTCCAACGTTAAAAATTGATGGTAGCGGACCGTTCTATTGCCTAACTGACTAATAGGTGTTCTTCGTTTTAATTCATCTAAAACACCTTTTGGAAGTTCATCGTAGATTAAAGTATTTGTCCATTTACCTATAACCCCCGGTCGTTTTCTTATTCCATTTACCGTGAAATCCCATCCATTTAATCTAAATAGTTCTTTATAATAGACATCGGGAAATCTTTTTTGCCAAGGTAATAACTCATCAGAAATATAAGCCTTTAATATTTTTTGAAGCTCATCTTTTTCTCTATCATACTGATATCCGGTAGCCTCATCCACGAGAGCTATAATACCTACCTTTGAGAAAGCGAGCAGTATTTTATAGGCATTCTCTGCAACCTGTTGATTATCAGATAAAGCGCCCTTTTCGTTCGCTTTTATATAAACATCGCATATATCAGCTAATAATTCTGCAGGGACACCCTCAGTTTCAACTCCGCCATTATTAATATAAGGTATTGGATTTGTAAGACTTACCCTTAAATCATCTGCTATGTATGGTTGAAGATACCTGGCAGAAATGTACTCAGGGAGTAAGGCGCCTTTTTCTAATTTCTTCTTTTTTTGCCAATATGCACCAGCCCCTTTTATTCCCAACGCATTTGACAAACTTCTATTGACAAGAACGCGTTGCCCATCTTCGAGTACAGCGCATGAAATCTTAAACCCATTGAGGTCTAATTCTCCATTATACATTGATTCTAATTTCTTACTCATAAATCAATTCTTTATATGTTAAACGATTTTCTAAATTTGACAGCAATAAGTTGAATCTGTTTTGTACCGAATGTTCACGGGTATTATATCTAAAAACAAATTCATCCACGTATTTTTGCAAGTGTTTTCGGGTTGTAAAATGATAGATACCGACTATTCCACGTTTTAATAACGATCAAAAACCCTCAATAGTATTGGTATGAATTCTACCGTTTACAAATTCGCCTTCATTGTTTCACAAAAGCGTGGTCGTAAAACCTTTGCAGAGATTTATAACCCAGCCATTCATCAGTAATTACCCTTTTTTTATTAGTGTTGAATTTAACTTTCGATTTGGTATTTGTAAGGACGATGCATTTTATACCCATTGCTCTTTTTACCAATTGAACACCAGTCCCGCCCGACCGGCTCCGATTTCATAATTCAGCCTTTTCCCAGCCTTTCCAATATCAATATAACCTTTTAC
>DHTG01000100.1:3712-4042 GCA_002411545.1 Bacteroidales bacterium UBA5266
CCGACTACGAACAGCCCGGTTCCGATAAGAAAATTCTTTGAAGCGGATTGCAGATACTCACCGGATGATTTACTTCTCATCATCGACCCGGAAAATTGATTTATATCCGGTTTTTCGATTTTTGGTAAGTCGTTTCCGAACATATATAACGGAAAGACGAGTAAAATTAATAGAATGATCTTTTTCATGTTGGTTAATTTTAATAGTTTGTATTTTGTTTAAATCACAGTATTAATAATTTAGAAGCCTCAAATATAATAAAAAAAGCCACCCAATAGGCAGCCTGCAATAAAATATTATGTAGTTTAATTATTTTCGCACGTCTATAAT
>DHTG01000100.1:4210-4739 GCA_002411545.1 Bacteroidales bacterium UBA5266
GTGCCGCAATTGGGGCATTTGATGGAAGCGGGTTTATCCGGGCTTATAAATAGTTCTGATATGTGAACACCGAGTGCATCGGCAATATTTTGTAACGTGGGAATTGATGGTGTGGTTTTCTCATTTACAATGTTAGACATATTAGGTTGGGTTATACCAACCTTTTCTGAAAGACTTTTAATCGTAATCTTTTTTTTCTTGGCTATTTCCTTAATCCTTAAAATCATAGGTTTAGTATTTTATTTGGCAAATATAATACTTTTATTATTGATACACAGTATTAAATATAGTTAAATATATCGATTTATAGAATATTTATTTGTTTTATATTGTAATGTGATATATATTTGTGCCATAAATATTATTTAGTAGTAATAATAAAATAAAACGCTATGGAACAAAATCCAATTATTGAAAAGGTACAGTCCTTAATGGATGGGGAAAAATCGCACCGGCAATCCCGTATCGTTGAAATTGAAACAGCGGAAGGAAAGCGCAGGGGGTTACTTCGTGGGTACATTCCCGAAGA
>DHTG01000100.1:4939-5104 GCA_002411545.1 Bacteroidales bacterium UBA5266
CGAACTTGATCCGGGAAAAAAAAGAATCGGGTATATCGATATGGAGATGGTGACAATATTATGTGAGTATAAACCAAGTGAAATTTTATCAATCAATTAATTTAAAAGTTATGAAAAAAAGAGAATCAGCCGAAACGGCAAGAGAACGGGAAAATGCAGCTATAC
>DHTG01000081.1:0-6710 GCA_002411545.1 Bacteroidales bacterium UBA5266
AAATTATCAGAACCTTAAACAAATACCAGTGCCTAACATACGATCATAAAGCTTTGTAAATTAAGTGGATATTCAAACGTTCTGCTTTGTATCAACTTTTGTAAAGGAGGATAGTAACGTTGCCCGCAAAACACTGTCGGTCACAGCCGAGACCGTTTGCGGAAATGCGGGGCGATATGATGGGAAAGAAATTTTGAAAAAATTGGAAACAACAGTGATATGCTAAAAATTGAAAGAATTATCGAAAACAAGAAACGTTTCCTTGATTTATTGTTGTTGGCAGACGAGCAGGAAGATATGATTGATAAGTATTTGCCGGGTGGAGACTTGTTTGCTTTATATGATGACGATTTGAAAAGTCTCATCGAGTAAAGAATTTTTTTACTGACAATTACAACCATCCTATGTTCGAGGGAGACATTCAACTTGTTGATATGATTTATCTTAAAAAGGATTTATAGGAATAACAGGAATGTATTACAAACGAAATAAAAAACGTTGAACAAATATGCATTTTTATCACCCTTACATATTATAGGAGAAAAGTCAGGTATACCCGATTTCGACACTTGCTTGTGTTGTTTGTTAATGTTTTTGAGGGTTTTTGCCGTATAATTTTTTTTTGTGCTGATTTTTGTTTTAATGAAATAATCTCTTTTTTGAGAAGGGAGTATCCAAATAGGAAAGCATTATTGGAAGAATTAAACAGAGTGTAACATCAGGACAAGTCTTCCGTAAGAATAGTAATTTTTAATTCGTAATTATCTTGCGACCTTTATTCCAACATTTTCATTATCTCATCCATGATGAGGCGGTTGTTGGAGAGGCGGGGGACTTTAAACTGACCACCGAGTTTGCCTTTGGATGCCATCCATTGGATGAAAGTGCCCTGGGGTACTTGGTGAATAATGGGTTTATGCAATAAGAGGTCGAAGGAACGTTTGACTTCATAGTCGGAGTTGATTTTCATGAGTTCGGCATCCAATATATCTGTAAATATTTGTAGATCGGAGGGAGGAGTTTCGAATTCAATGAGCCATTCGTGGCAAGCTTTTTTGTGGTTGTCGAGATAAACGGGAGCAGCCGTATATTCACTTACCAATGATTGTGTTTTTTCGCATGTTATTTGTAAGGCTTTTTCTACATTGTCGACGATCAACTCTTCGCCGAAGGCATTGATAAAATGAGTAGTACGTCCGGTGATGATGATGCGGTAGGGGTTGAGAGAAGTAAATTGAATCACATCGCCTATGATGTAACGCCACAAACCGGCGTTGGTAGATATGACGATGGCGTAGTTGACGTTTTCCTTTACTTCGTCCAAGGGTATGGCGTGGAAATCATGGTTGTAGAAATCGTTGAATGGGATGAATTCAAAAAACACTCCGTTGTTCAGCAGCAGCAGCATATCGTCGGCATAGGCACGGTCCTGGGTGGCGAAATAGCCTTCGGAGGCATTGTAGATTTGCCAGAATAGTAACTTGTCAGTATGGGTGATTTCTTTGTATTGAGGCAGATAGGGGGTGAAATTCACTCCTCCGTGCATAAATAATTCCAGATTAGGCCAAATGCTATCCAACGTTTCTTTCCCTTCGATTTCGAGTATGCGTTTCAGTATAATCAATATCCAGGAAGGCACACCCGCCAATCCCGTAATGTTTTCGTTTTTGGTATGTTGTGCAAAAAGTTCGAGCTTTTCGTTCCATCCGTCGATAAGGGCAATCTTTTTAGGAGGTGTTCGTAAATGATTGGCCCAATCGGGTATATATTTGATAAGCAATGCCGATATGTCGCCGCAAATTGCTTTGGGATTCAGCTCTGAAGGACGCATAGATCCCGATAAAGAAAGGGTTTTCCCACTAAAAAGTCTGGTGTCGGGACGGTTTTGTGCGTACAATGATAGGGTGTCTTTTCCGCCTTTGTAATTGCATTCAATCAACGATTCCAAGGAAACGGGAATAAATTTACTTTTGCTTCCACTGGTACCCGATGATTTGGAAAACATGTGTACTTTGCCTCTCCATAACACATTGCGTTCCCCTTTAATCATGCGTTCGATATAAGGGTAGAGCGATTCGTAGGTATTTAGAGGAACTGTTTCTTGAAATTGCTGGTAAGATGTTAGCTGTCTGTAGTTGTATTTCTTTCCCCACATCGTGTAACGTGCCGCTTTCACTAAGTAATGAAAGCATTTTTTCTGGCATGGAAGAGGCTCGTTTACGATTTTTCGTATATTCGAGTTTTTGTTCTGAAAATACGATCGTAGGATGAAATTGACGTATGACATTTAAATCGGTTTAATTTTTTTTAAGGTCTGAAACCAACGTTCGGGGATTTCATTACGGCAGGCAGTTTCATAGTCTTTGAGGGAGCAAGGAACGATATAATGGCGGCTGTAGGCCGGGTTTTTGTTTTCAGAAGGAATTTCCATCCACCATAATCCACTGATTTTGCTTTTATAAAAAATGATTTCATAAGCATTGTCGTGTAAAGATACGAAATACTTAAAGAAATTGTTTTTGATAATGTCAGGAGCGTCTTTTTGGCGAATGATAAAACCGTCGATAAAATACCAAATGATTTGAGCGATGAGTTTGGCGCTCTGGTCGGCTATGTCGTAAGTGGGATTGTACTCATAGATACCGAAGGAAGATAATTTGTGGTTTACACCGGCATAACGACTGAGTTGACAAATTTCTTTTCCATTGAATCCGTTGGGCGAAGCATGTTTGCATCCCGGGGAATCGGAAAAACGTATGGCCGACATATCTAAGGTGAGTACATCGGCATTGCGTATGAGCGGTTCGCAATCGATCAAATCTTCTTGAGCCTCTCCCAAACGGCAAGCATCGAAATACAGTTTGTCCATCAACTCAATATCCTCTTTATCCACAAAATAGGTTTGATAGCCTATGTTGCTGTAATTAAATAAGAAATTCGGTTGACGTAAGATAATTTTATGCAGATAGGAATTGGATTTAAAAGGCAATGTTTCATTCCCAATGTCGAAACGGGCATCAATTGACACAATGTTGATTACCCTTTGCAAATGTTCGTAAGCCAGATAATTGGCATAGGTAATATCTTGACTGCCTCCTATGATAATGGGTATGATATCGTTTTCGATGAAGTAACTTACTATATTTTCAAGAGCAATATAGGTGTCGTTGGCAGTTTTTCCGATTTTGAAATTGCCTAAGTCGGCTATCGGTGGCATTTCCGGGTGTTTGTAGAGTTGGTAAAGCTGTTTTCTTACCTTATCGGGAGCTTCGGAACATCCCATGTTATTATGGGCATTTTTTTCCTCAGGTACTCCTACAAGTACTAGTTTTACCTTCTCCAAGGAAGGGAATCGGCCTTCTGTATACATCAACAAGTGGTTCCCTATTAGGTTATTCGCTTCGTTTGCTGTGAAGAAGTCTAATTCTTCGGGTATAATTGGGTTAAAATACAAAGATAAATCCATCGGATGTTTGCATTATATTATTTCTTCTTTTGAAGGGCTGTCTGAATGATTTTCATACAATCCTCATAACTTAAATCCATGTTGATTTGAGTTCTGGGAATTTTGTAGGTGGCGTTTTTATAGGCGATGTATTTCCCTGTTTTCGCTTTCATAATTTTTAAGTCTTTGTCTTCGGTAAAGCTTTTCACCGTATTTTTCTTATCCGTTTGTTGGATGATATCAATGGCGTCTTGTAGTTTTACATCGGCAGGGATGGTATTGGCCGATAGTTTATAGAAATGACCGCTGTAGGCAATATAGGGTCCGTAGCGACCTACTGCAGCCGATACTTCCACATCTTTATATTTCCCTATCACGACAGGTTTTTTTGCTTCGTCTTTTTTTGTTTTTTCAGCTATGATTTCTACACAACGTTCTACGGTAATGGAAAATAAATCTTCCTGTTTGGGAACCGAATAGTATTTCTTTTTATACAATACATAGGGCCCGTAGGGGCCTATATTGACAATAAGCTCATCCCCTTCGTATGTCCCTACTGTGCGAGGAAGTTTAAATAATTCCAGAGCTTCTTCCAGCGTTATAGTTTCTATGCTTTGTCCCGGCAGTAGTTTAGAAAACTTCAATTTTTCATCTGTTTTAGTATCACCGATTTGCACTACGGCTCCGTAACGAGCTAATTTGGCATAGACATTCTTTCCCGAAGTTGGGTCAATGCCTAAGAGTCGTTCGCCTTTGGCTTTTTCGGAATTTTTCAAGGTGCTTTCTATCTTCTCATGGAAGGGATAGTAAAAATCGTGTATCATTTCCTTCCAGGCTAATTTCCCTTCAGCAATTTCATCGAATTTCATTTCCACTCCGGCCGTGAAATTGTAATTCATAATTTCTTTAAAGTACTCCATAAGGAAATTATTGACAATATTTCCTATGTCGGTAGGCATGAGTTTGGCTTTGTCATAACCTACTTTTTCTTTTTTTACGGTCTTTTTCACGGTATTGTCACTGGTGAGTGTCATTACTTTATAGGGACGTTCAAAGCCTTCTTTATTACCTTTGACGACATACTGACGTTTTTGAATCGTTGAAATGATGGGAGCATAGGTGGAGGGTCGTCCGATACCTAATTCTTCGAGTTTACGCACCAAACTAGCTTCGGTGTACCGATAAGGGGCTTGTGAGTATTTTTCTACGGCTTGAATTTCTTGTTTATAGAGTTCAGCACCTTGATGTATGCTAGGTAATTTGCCTAACATGTTCTCTTCTTCGGATTCGTCTTTTGATTCGGTATAAATCTTTAAAAAGCCGTCAAATAAAAGCACTTCCCCTACGGCAGTGAATTTTTCTTCGGCATTGGATAGGTGGATGGAGATATGAGTGCGTTCGAATTCGGCATCACTCATTTGCGAAGCCAGGGTTCGTTTTCGTATTAAGTCGTATAAACGTTCTTGCCCGGAGTCGCCGTTTTCGATGGATGCTTTATCGATATAGGTAGGGCGTATGGCTTCATGGGCTTCTTGCGCTCCCTTGGATTTTGTGCGATAGTTGCGTGTTTTACTATAAGTTTTACCGTATTCCTCCGTGATGTATTTTTTAGCAGTATTTAATGCTAAATCAGATAGGTGTACGGAATCCGTACGCATATAGGTAATATAACCCGCTTCATACAGTTGTTGGGCTATCATCATGGTACGGGCTACGGGAAAATTTAATTTACGAGCCGCTTCTTGTTGCAAGGTTGAAGTGGTAAAAGGGGGAGGGGGTGTCTTTTTGGTGGCTTGCTTCTCGACGGCAGCCACGGTAAAATGAGCGCTTTTGCATTTTTCTAAAAAAACATCCACTTCTTTTTCTGTTTTAAAACGGGTGTTGAGTTCTGCTTGCAATACAATGTTGTTACCACTCGTAAACGTAGCTACCACTCTAAACATAGGAGTAGATTGAAAGGCTTGTATTTCTTTTTCTTTTTCTACTATCAAACGAACGGCAACGGATTGTACCCGTCCGGCCGATAAAGAAGGTTTTACCTTTTTCCATAATAGCGGAGACAGCTCAAAGCCCACCAAGCGGTCCAATACCCTGCGTGCTTGTTGTGCGTTGACCAAATCAATATTTAAATCTCGAGGATTTTCTATGGCATGCTCAATGGCGGTTTGTGTGATTTCATGAAAAACGATTCGTTTCGATTTATCCTTTCCAATACCTAACACCTCCATCAAATGCCAGGAAATGGCTTCTCCTTCACGGTCCTCATCGGTTGCTAACCAAATGGTATCGGCTTTTTTAACTTCTGTTTTTAATTCGTTGATGATTTTTGTTTTATTAGATAGAATCTCATAATTAGGCTCAAACTGATTCGTAATATCAATACCTATATTCTTTTGTGGTAAATCACGTACATGTCCCATGGATGATTTTACGACGAAATCTTTCCCTAATATGCGTTCGATGGTTTTTGCCTTCGCCGGTGATTCTACAATGACCAAATTTTTACTCATGTGTCCCTATGTTTATCTTTTTTGATTTTAGCTGCAAAAGTACATTATAAATACATTAACTTAATTGTTTGTCGTAAATTTGTTTGTTTTTTTTTACATTATTAATAATGTATACTCGTTCCGTGCTTGTTGAAATAAAAGATGTTTGTATGTGTTTTGTACTGAAAACTAATTACTTAGCTTTTGCTTTCGTCGCTTTCAAAGCAGCAATCACACAACATACATACTACGAAAAAAAATACCGAGAATTGTTTATTTCCTTCCAAAAAAATGAACATTTTTTTCGATTAAATTTATGGATCTTTCTATTTTACTAATTATCAAGAAGAAAAAAAATAAAAAAAGATGAAAAAGGGAAGTTTTAATGTGATACTTTTGCAGTGTACTAATAAACTAATACAGTAATAACAATTGTTTATCTAAAGACATACAAAAGATGATTACATTACACAACATTGATTTTGGGTATACTAAGAAGCAACATCTATTCAAAGAGTTGAGCTTAGAGATGCAGAAGGGTCATATTTATGGCCTTTTGGGTAAAAACGGTTCAGGGAAGACGAGTTTGTTGAAAATCATGGCAGGCTTGCGTTTTCCGCAACAAGGGAGTACGGAGGTTTTAGGTTATCGGGCGGCATTTCGTAGTCCGGAAATGTTAGGAAATATGTATTTCCTATCGGAAGAGATCTTTACACCAACGTTAAAAATAAAACAGTTGGCGCAGGTCTATGCGTCGTTTTATCCTCATTTCAAAC
>DHTG01000081.1:6987-7187 GCA_002411545.1 Bacteroidales bacterium UBA5266
TTTGCCTTGGCATGTAATACCGACATTTTAATCATGGATGAGCCTACCAACGGATTGGATATCCCGTCCAAGAGTATTTTTCGTAAAGTAATGGCATCCGCCGCGAACGAGGATCGTCTTTTTGTGATATCCACACACCAAGTGAGGGATTTGCATAGCTTAATCGACACGGTCATCATTTTAGATAATGGTGAAATTGT
>DHTG01000081.1:7428-9070 GCA_002411545.1 Bacteroidales bacterium UBA5266
GAGGTCTTATATATGGAGGAAAACCTGCGTGGTAATCTCATTGTTACTGAAAACAAACAGCAAATCGATAGCCATTTGGATTTGGAATTGTTTTTTAATGCCGTTATGGCAAACAAAAAAAGAATAAAAGAAATATTTAATGCTTAATTTTATTATTATGGATACATCATTGTCGTTAACTCGGATAAAACATTTATTAAACAGATATTTTATAGAAAACTGGAAAAAAGATTTATATGTCGGATTGGTGTTGTTGGTGATTGCTTTTGCTTCCAATCCTATGGCAGGATTTTCAAGTTTTGTATATATTGTGATGATTTTATTCTATACAGGTAGAATATTCGGTAATTTAGCACATAAAGAATCCGCTCAACATTATCTTATGATCCCCGCAAGTACAAGCGAGAAATTGATTACCAACATTTTTTTAAGTCACATCTATTATGTGTTGTTATTGTTGGTGTTTTTGGTTTTGGGAATCCTTTTAAGGGCTTTGATTTTAGCTCCTTATTGTGATGAATCTTTGTGCTATACTTTTCTGAAATTTAAATTAATCTCCTTTAATTTTGCTAGTTATTTATCGTTTCTTTCCTTTCAGAGTATATTAGTTTTCGGGTCCATATATTTTAAAAAGAATGCTTTTATTAAAACCTTATTAAGTATAGCGGCATTTTTCTTTTTCTTAACGATGCTGGTTATATTTATCGTTAGAATGTATGAAGGAAATATGACTCTACTTGTGGAAGAATTTGAATATTATGTGAGAAATCCGTCTGCAAGCTTTTATATATCTACTATCATTTCAATTGTTGCTACATGCTTTTTCTGGATATTAAGTTATTTCAGATTAAGAGAAACGGAGGTTTAATATGGAATTTAAAGAAAAGCAAGCTATCTATTTACAGATTGCCGATTATGTGTGCGATCACATTCTCAGCGGACAATGGAAAGCCGGAGAGAGGCTGCTGTCGGTGCGGGAATTAGCCGTTAAATTGGAAGTGAATCCCAATACCGTCATGCGTACCTACGATGCCTTATTAAAACAAAACATCCTACTCAACAAAAGAGGTATCGGTTTCTTTGTCGACAACGAGGCAGTCAACAGAATCATTCAGTTTCGAAAACAACGGTTTATGCACGAAGAATTGCCTGTCTTTATCAAAAACATCCATCTGTTACAGATTGGATGGGATGAAATCGAAATCAAGTACAAAGAATACAAAGAAAATCAACAGAGTAGTTTCACATTAAATACAGAAAAAAATGAAGAAAATAACCAATAAGGCATTAATCATTGCCGCAACAGTCGTATTCGTTTCAGTTATCGTAGCTGTCTTACTTTTATTTCATACCGTAAATAAGGAATATACTACCCATACAGTGTATAAACAAGGAAATGATAGCGTGTGTATCGAAAAAACGGAAGTGAATTTCCTCAACGGTCTTTATTATAAAAAAGAGGAGAAACATTCAGCTTGTGAAGAGGATACGATCGAAATAGATGTACCTAAATAAAAAATTCACATACTTTCTTTCAACGTAAAATGAGTAAAGTGAGCAGAAATGTTCACTTTTTTTATGTCTGAATATGTCCTTCAAATACACAGCAAGTGGGTCCTTGCAAGGTGATGTTTGTAAATCC
>DHTG01000081.1:9302-10879 GCA_002411545.1 Bacteroidales bacterium UBA5266
GGATGGAGTAGGGAATAGGCAAGGGAAGAAGCGGTTACGCCGGTACCGCACGACAGGGTTTCGTCTTCCACGCCGCGTTCAAAGGTTCTGACAAAGATATAATCTTCGTTGATTTCGACAAAGTTTACATTAGTGCCTTCGGGGAAGTGGCTGTGATGTCTGATGCGCTTGCCTTCGCTAATCACATCCAACCGATGGATATCGTCAACGAATTTAACCACATGAGGAGAGCCGGTGTCAAGGAAGAATCCATCTTCAAAAGGGACAATCTTATCTACGTCAATCATATGAAGCAATACTTCAACTTCTCTCCCTAAATCTTTAATAATAGATCCTTTATGTATACCGTCCATGCCTACAAATATGCCTTCCCCTTCTATAATTCCTCGTTTATGAGCAAAGGCCAAGGCACAACGTCCGCCGTTGCCACACATGCTGCCTTCGTAGCCGTTGGCATTGAAATAACGCATTTCAAAATCGATGCCTTGTTGTTGTGAGGGATTGATAAGGATTAAGCCGTCGGCGCCTATGCCCGTCCTTCGTTGACACAAAGTACGAATAAAATCGGGTTTGTCGTCGAAATCAAGTTGGCGATTATCCAGAATGATAAAATCGTTGCCAGCACCGTGGTATTTATAAAAGCTAAACATAGGAATTTATGTGCTCATTTTCAAAATATTGATTTCCTCTTGTTTTAAGAAGCGCCAATGACCTCTGGGTACGTCTTTCTTAGTCAATCCGGCAAAGGAAACACGGTCGAGCTTTTCAATCGTATACCCTAATTTTTCAAATATCCGACGTACGATGCGGTTTTTCCCGGAATGTATGCAAATGCCTATTTCTTTTTTGCTGTCGCCTACATAGGCGATTTCGTCGGGTGTAATCAGGCCGTCGTTCAATTCGATACCCTCGGCTATTTTTTCAAAATCTTCCAGGCTTAGGTTGCGGTCCAATTCGACGTGGTAAATCTTTCGAACCCCGTATTTGGGATGTGTTAGATTTTTGGCTAATTCACCATCGTTGGTGAACAGGAGTAAACCTGTAGTATTACGGTCTAATCGTCCTACGGGATAAACGCGTTGTGGACAGGCTCCTTCGATAAGCATCATCACATTTTTACGGTCGAATTCATCATCGGTAGTGGTGATGTAGTCCTTGGGTTTGTTCAGTAGAATATACACCGGCTTTTCCCTTTGCAGGATTTTGTCTTCATAGCGAACTTCATCGGTAGGCATTACTTTGGTTCCTAATTCGGTAACCACTTCTCCATTGACTTTTACGGCGCCTGCTTCTATGAGTTTGTCGGCCTCCCTGCGGGAACATATTCCGGCATTGGCAATGTATTTGTTTAAACGAATAGGGCCTCTTTCTTCGCTCCATTGCAAGGATAAGATTTTGGGTTTACGTTCACTGCCACGTCCCTCTTTACGACGTTGGTCAACGATTTCCGATAAAATCTCCGATTCGGCCGTGGCATTTCGTTTTCGTGTCCTCACCGGACGACCACTCTCTTCTTTGCGGCTATAGGGTCTCTTACGACTGTCGTTCGAAGGAAAGGATCGGTCACTATGGGAATT
>DHTG01000081.1:11083-11729 GCA_002411545.1 Bacteroidales bacterium UBA5266
TACGTTCTCTATGGGAATCTCTTTTTCTGTCATTGCCGTAAGAAGGTCTGTCGTTTCGTTCTTTTTCGGAATCTCTTCGTTTTCCGGCAGATGATTTTTCGATAAAAAATTCCTTGCGCGATTTACGCTTGTCTTCCTTTTCGGAAGCTAATTTTATTTTCAAGGGATTCTTTTCCGTACGCTTGACAATACGCTTATTATCTGATTTATTGTCTTTTCGTAGTGTTTTATCTTTCTTTTTTTCTATGTTTACCACAGCTGTTTTTGTGTTTAATGGCTACGCTATATGAACTTAAGATCTTATTATACCAAATAATTGTATTATCAATATAATGAAAACTTGCAAAAGTAAATAAAAAAATGGGATAAAGCAGCAGTGAAAATTAAAAATTACGAATTAAAAAATACAAATTACGAAATACAAATTACCATATATTTTTCGACGTTTTAGGGTGGGTTTACTTTCTACATCATCAAAAAACAATATTATTGCGTTTGATATACAATAGCTTAAATTTTATTTTAGCTGTTTTAGATTTTTATCGGGAAATGATGATTAAATTTATTACCTTTGTACATTAAATAATTTTATAAAATACCATTCGCCTTAGTTATTTAAAAAACACATAATATAAAATGAAAAAGT
>DHTG01000086.1 GCA_002411545.1 Bacteroidales bacterium UBA5266
AGCCTTGCTCCAATAACAACAGATTCGACACATAAAATATTGTCGGAAACGAAGCAGGAAACGAAAATGCCCACTTCTGTTCCGAAACCGAAATATTATGTTGTTAAAAAAGGAGACACTCTCACTCAAATTGCAAAAAAGAACCGTACTTCCGTAAAAAAATTATGCGAAATCAACCGTATTAAAGAAACCAGTATTTTAAGTTTAGGTCAAAAGATTAAACTTCCTTAAATATGGCAAAAAAACCACTACTCTTTTTTATCCTCTATGTGTATGCTTCTTTTGCTCTCAGAGCGCAATATCATGATTATGGATTCATACAAAGCAATCAGATACACGTATTGACCCAGCAGGATTCAATCCTAACGTATGCATGGACCGGTGGAATGAATGCCATGCAATTTGGAAAGTTGGATTTAGATTTAGATGGGATAAAAGACCTTATTGCTTTTGATGTTCACGGACGCCGCCTCATACCCTTTCTGAATAAAGCCAAACAAGCCCATGAAATAAACTACGTCTATGCACCGGAATACATCCCCCTTTTCCCGGATGACATTTACGGTTTTATGCAACTCATCGACTTCAACGGTGATGGGAAAGAAGATATATTTACCTATAAGAACGGAGGCATTAAAGTGTATCAAAACATTTCGGATACTGTATTAAAATTTAATGTATTTACCGAACAAATACTCTCCATTTACTATGAAAACCACATCAATTTATTCTGTACAGAAGGTGATTATATTGTCATAAAAGACATCGATGGTGATGGCGATCTTGACATATTAGCGTTTTGGGCTTTGGGTAAATACATTGATTATCATAAAAACCAGTCTGTTGAGAAGCATGGAAATTTAGATTATTTAGATTATAAACTCTCGGAGCGCTGCTGGGGTTATTTTTCCGAAAGTAGCGAAGGAAATGAAATTATTTTACATGACGATTGTAACAATAACCAAGTAAGCAAACAACACCGCCA
Source organism: Bacteroidales bacterium UBA5266 (assembly GCA_002411545.1). Classification (GTDB taxonomy): domain Bacteria; phylum Bacteroidota; class Bacteroidia; order Bacteroidales; family WCHB1-69; genus UBA5266. Next base: position 986 of record DHTG01000086.1, read on the forward strand.
TACCGGTTCCACCATGTTATTATTCGACGAAAACGGTTCGGGATTATATGATTTAGTATTAGGAGATATGGATTACCCTCAATTGGTATTACTTACTAACGGCGGCAACAAAGACTCTGCTCATATGATAGCTGTCGATACATTTTTCCCTTCTTATAACGTACCTATTTCCTTACATTCCATGCCCTGCCCTATTTTTATAGATGTCGACAATGATAAGATTAAAGATTTGATAGTTTCGCCCTTAGATTTAGCCTATATCAAATCTGAAAACAAAAAAAGCGTATGGTGGTATAAAAACTACGGCACGAATGAACATCCTGATTTTCGTTTACAAACAACATCTTTTTTACAAGACCAAATGCTGGATTTTGGCTCAGGAGCTTATCCCGTATTATTCGATATAGATGACGACGGATTACTTGATTTATTCGTTGGAAATTACGGTTACTATGATACCTCCACTTTTATCGATGCCGTTCTCACATGTTATTATTCCGCTTCGATAGCCTATTTCAAAAACATCGGAAGCAAAGAGAATCCGGTATTTAAACTTATAACAGACGACCTATGCCATTTGCGATCTAAAAAATACGCATTGCTCATTCCAACATTTGGCGATTTGAATGGTGACGGAAAAGCGGATATGATAATAGGCACATCGGATGGCACTCTTTTATATGCCGAAAACAGAAGTACAAATGACACTTTGATTTTTGAAGAACCTACAACAAGCTATCAAAATATAGATGTTGGCGCATTTGCATCACCTCAACTATTTGATATAAATAAAGATGGAACAAACGATTTGCTTATCGGAAATCAAGTCGGGAAAATCACCTATTATCAAAACACCGGCAACGAATCACAAGCTATATTCACATGGAAGAGCGATAATTTCGGTAATGTAGATCTAAGAGATTACGAAGAATCATACTTCGGATATGCCACACCCTGTTTTTTCCGTACACATGAGGGCGAAACCCGCCTTTTTGTGGGTGCTGAAAATGGCTATATCATGTATTTTAAAAACATCGACAACAACCTCAACGGATCTTTTACTTTAATCGATACGCTTTTTTATATACAAAACAATAAACCCATTGACATCCACGCAGGATATCGTTCAAGCGTAAGTCTGGGTTCACTCACCAATGATACATTTCCCGACCTAATCGTGGGTAATTTCGCCGGTGGCTTAAGCCTTTATAAAGGGACTACTCCACCCCATATTTCAATAGATATTGCCACACACGCAGCTGAAAACAATATACAAGAAATCAAAGTGTTTCCTAATCCGGCCAAGGATATCCTACACGTAAGTCATCCCAAATTGAACATTTCACAACTCGAAATTGTTGACATTTGCGGAAAAAGTTTGCGCTCGTTTTCTATTCGTGGACGTGAGGGAAAGATAAACATTTCAAGCTTAAGTCAGGGAATGTATTTTATAAAAGTAACCTTGGAAAACAAACATTATATGACAAAAAAATTCATTAAAGATGAATAAGTATATTTACTATATACAAAACAACAAACAAAAAATCATCTCAAAAAGCCTCGTGTTTTGTTCTTTATGTGCCATAATTGTCACGTTATTTTATATACTACAACCTAAAACAGGTAACAACTTTCGAACTTGGGATGAAATCACAGACAGCAAAATAGTAAAAGTAGGAATTTTATATAATTACACCGATTATTATATCTCACACGGAAAAGTTTATGGTTTTCATTATGAATTAATCAAAAAATTCGCTGAAAATTACAGCTTAGAAGTTATATATAAGTTGTATGATAGTTATGGGGAATACTGTTATGCCTTACTTCACAACGAGATAGATCTATTGGCCATGGATATTTCAAAAAATATGAGTACGGAAATACTGTTTGATTTTAGCATTCCTCATTCTTTTTCAAAACTTATACTCGTTCAACATAAAAAAAATAAATATTTCAAAAAAAATGGCTCCAGCTTATCAACTCAAAAATCGAATTATCTAATAGTTGTACCAGCATATACACCATATTATGCCTGGGCTATCGAATTAAAAAAGAAATATAGGAATCGATTCAACACAAGTATAAGTTATTTAACATCAGAAGAATTATTAGATGAATTAGATAATGCAGTTATTGATTTCACCATTGCAAATCAAAAGAATGTTGAAGCGAACTCTATTTTCTACTCAAATTTAGATTATGCACAGGTATTAACGGGAGAAATGCCTTTATACTGGATTGTTAATAAAGGAAATGATAGTTTAAGCCTTTTTATTAACGATTGGTTAAACGCTTACAAACAGAAAAAGGAATATGTCATGTTATTAAAAAAATATTACGATCCAACATCTTCCACACGTTTACAACTCAAACAAAAAAGCCGCATTACCCCTTTTGGAGACATATCGCCTTATGATGATATCATTATGAAATATGCCAATCAATACGGCTTGGATTGGCTATTTGTATCGTCATTAATCTATCAAGAATCGAAATTTTATGCCCATATGAGTGGTATAGGAGGTTCTTATGGTTTGATGCAATTTATGCCAGCTACAGCCAGCTATTGGGGAGTAAACATCGGGGATTCACCTGAACAACAAATCAAAGCAGGTTGTAAATATTTAAAGTTTTTAGTAAAAAAATATCGTGATTTAGGTGTAAGTGATAGTATACAATTGATGAAGTTTGTATTGGCAGCATACAATGCCGGTAGTTGTCGCGTGGATGATGCTATCAAAATAGCCAAACGAAGAGATTATAACACAAGTCAATGGGATCATCATGTCGGAAGTGCTTTTCAATTGCTTTCAGATAGAAAAAGCATTAAAAACAGTAAACTGAAATGTGGAAGATATGCAAACACTAAACATACGCTACGTTATATCAACGAAGTAATGCATAGATACGAACATTATAAGAACATAAATAAACAATCTACAACTAGTAATAGTGTTAAATAACTATTTTTTAGTCGGGATAGCAAGATTCGAACTTGCGACCTCCTGCTCCCAAAGCAGGCGCGATAACCGGACTACGCTATATCCCGTTTTTGCGGAGAAGGGGGGATTCGAACCCCCGGTACCCTTTCGAGTACGACAGTTTAGCAAACTGCTGGTTTAAGCCACTCACCCACCTCTCCGGTAGCTTAAAAAAGGAATGCAAAAGTAAAAAAATTATCAATATAAAAACGTAAATTTACCTCTTTATACGTAAATATTTTTAATAATTGAATGGATAGTTTAATTTATAATTCGTTAAATTTATTTTTCGACAATTAATTTAAAGCCGATTCCGTGAACATTTAAAATACTAATATTGGAATCATGTCGTAAATATTTCCTTAAACGATTTATATACACATCAATGCTTCGTGCATTGTAATGATCATTGTTTTCCCATACTTTTTTCAATATGTAGGATCGATTCACTATCATACCCATTTTAGCACATAACACATACAACAAAGCATTTTCCTTGGAGGTTAATCGTACTTGTTTATTTTTCCTATAAACTAATAATTGAGTGTCAGAATCAAAAAGAATTTTGCCAATTTGAAATACTTTCACTTCGTCATCTACATTACAGGTACGTCGTAGTATAGCTTGAATACGCATTAATAGTTCTTCTATACTAAAGGGTTTAATAATATAATCATCAATATCTAATTGAAAACCTTTTAATACATCTTCTTCTAATGACTTAACCGACATAAAAACAATGGGGATTTTCTTATCCCTATCCCTGATTTCTGTTGATAACACATACCCATTTTTTACAGGCATCATAATATCCAACAAGCATAAGCTGAAGTCATCCTTTTGAAATTCATCTAATGCTTGTGAACCATTTTCACAGAGTGTAACTTCAAAACCTTTTGCTTGAAGATATGATCCTATCACCTTCCCAAGGTTGATATCGTCTTCTGCAATTAAAATTTTTTGTTTAGTTTCCATACGCGTTGATTTATTGGTAAATATATTTTAAATATCGTTCCTTTGTGTAACTTACTTTCAACATTTATTTTTCCTCCATGCATTTTAACTATTGTTTTTATATAATTCAATCCTAATCCATACCCTTTTACATTGTGTATATTTCCGGTTTGAACCCTATAAAACTGCTCAAATATGTTTTTCAATTCTTTTTTTTCTATGCCTATACCGTTATCTTTAAATGACAAAATCAAATCTTTATTATTGTTTTGTATGTCAATCTTGATAATAGGTTTACCCTGTGAATATTTAATGGCATTCTCTAAAATATTTTTGATAACAATGACAATTTTATTTTTATCAATTGCAATGACAGAATGATTTGTCTTTTGAAAAATAATTTCTCCTTCTTTTTTTTTCAATAAGGTTTGAACAATTTGTATAGCATCTTCCACTATTGTATTTATATTCACTATTTCCGGCTTCAATGTACATAAAGCCTTTTTATGGTATAATATGGTATCAACCATTTGCTCTAAACGTTTGTTCTCCGTTTGAATAATATTCATATAATTAGTATAAACCTCATCATTCAATCTTATTTCCTTATCATTTAAAGCTTCTGTAATTAGAGATATAGTCGATATCGGCGTTTTAAATTCATGCGTTAAGTTATCGCTTAAATTATGTTTAAATTTTATCAGTTTTATATGACGTATGGCCATTAGTAATGTTAAAAGGTATAAAACATAGATAATAATAATCATTACTATATCTATCAGAATTAAAGGCGCATTGTCTTTCATTAAGTATACTTTCTTATCGGGAAAATAAATCATAACATAAGCCGGTAATACTTTATTGTCCATAGGAAGCGAAAAGGTATACATATCAGCATACATTGAAAGCTTATGCAATTGAGATGGATTCGAACACAACATAAAAGAGGAAACACTTGGCACAAAAAGAGCAAATTCATATTCAATATATAATTGATAAGATTGAAAAACCGTCCGAAAAATGGAATCTAAAACATGTAAAGCATAGGGCGTTTCAAAAAATGCAGTACTAACTTTGTATATATTCATAGAAGTTAAATGATTCATTCCATGAAGTACATGAAATTGTTCTTGATAACAATAAGCACTTTTTGAATTAAAAATAGGTTCATTTATAAAAGAATGATATCTTGATAAATATCGTAAGATATAAGTTTGAATATAAGTAGATCGAAGTTTGTAATCAATTGATTTATATATAAATTTTGAAGAAATCGTTTTATTTTTTTCCGATTTGACAAAATTCAACAATGAGGTATCCTCATCAGACACTTCTTCATTATTTGAAAGATAGTTTAAGTGAAAATATTGTAAAGCATCCTTCATGGCATCATTCACCGTTCTGTTAAATATTATATTTTGCACTTTAAACATGTTTTTCACATAAAGCACTTGGATACATGTCAGGGCAATAAACAAAATAGTTCCGATAACAATTAAGCCAATATAAAACTTATTTTTCATTATGTTTATTTACTATACACATTCATTTTACCAATAGTTTCTTGATAATCAAATCTGTTGTTTTTTTTAAATCTCCACATGGGCCTTCTTTATCATTTAATGCATCTTTACTGATTCTTCTTAAAAAAAATGCTTCATCCGACATTTTAGCGGCTTTAGTGTAATGTTGCAACGTCAAATCATACTGATTTCTTTTTTTATAAGATTGGCATAGAGATACGTAAGCTTCATGGCAATGGAAATTTTGTTTTATTATATTTGTAAAAACTGCGATGGCTTCGGTGTAAATTTCCATTTCCATATAGAAAATTGATTCATCATACATTTTTATATATTTTTGATAAAATAAAGATATCGAAATTAAAATTAACAAAAAGAATATAACACATTTTATTTTCATCATCATTGTTTATTACATTTTTTTTTATGGATAAACGAATATATTGTTGAAATATTTTTAATTTATTTTATTTTACTCTTTAATTTTCATTTTTTTATGCATTAATTATTATATACTTTTTAACATTTTTTATATTTACTATTCTTTTTGTTTCTTGATATGACGAATACTATTTAATATTAATACATTAGAAATATTCATTATATAAACTATTTTATAAATTAAATATAACACACCCAATCCTCAAGAGTAAAAAAAGTAAAAATTAATTCCTATAGCCAGAATTAAAGCTTGAATTACACCTGATATATATAATTATTTTATATAAATCAATTGTAAATTTGCATCAAATCGCATCTAATAGGGGAGATGGAAATCACATTACATACTTAAGAATTGTTCCAAATTTTCCAGGATTGTTCGGCTTGTTCGCAAAACATATCATAGCCGTTCAGAATATAAGCCCCTCTTTTTTTCCCTTTTCTCAAAAAAAGTGTTTCACTTGGATTATAAATCAAATCGATAAGTATATGATTTTTCCCTATTGCTTCATAAGGGATAAGAGGAAATGTGTGTACCATAGGATACATTCCTAAAGGAGTACAATTAACAATTAAAGAATGTTTACTAATTAAGTCCGAATTTACTTTATTATAGGAAACAGTATTATCTCCAGATTTACGAGAGACAAATGTAAAAGATATATTCATAGATGTAAGCACATAGGCAACGGCTTTAGCGGTTCCACCAGTTCCTAATATCAAAGCAAAGATAGGCTTTTGAAAAGATAATTTACGCATTGTGTGTTCAAACCCTAACACATCGGTATTATATGCACTAATGATAGTCTTATTTTCTATGGATTTAATTTTCAGAACATTGGCAGCTCTTACTTTATAGACTATTTCATCTATATAATCAGCATATTCAAGTATCTCTTCTTTATAAGGAGTAGTTACATTTAAACCCATTAGATGAGGATGTTTATAAATTATATGTTGAAATAAATGAATACTATCCAAAGGGAATAAAGTATACACCGCATCGTTTATATTTTCGTCTGCAAATTTTTGTCGAAAATATTCCGGAGAAAACGAATGAACTAATGATTTGCCGATTAATCCGTACTGTTTAATCAACTCTTTTATGCTTTTTCTTTTTATATGCTTTAAACATCAAATAACAAACAAATACTCCTCCTACCCCCAGTAAAACATAAGATAATTCATGGCTGTATTCATTTATAATATCTTGTTCTCCATGGGCAATATATCCAATCAAAGCTAAGATAGTGTTCCAAATTCCGGCACCCAAACAGGTATAGAGAATAAACGGCACTAATCTCATCTTTGATAATCCTGCCGGAATAGAAATCAATTGACGAATTCCCGGCACTAAGCGACCGATAAATGTTGATACATTCCCGTTTTTAACAAAATAATCTTCCGCTTTTTTTATTTTTGTACTATTTAGTAAAAATATATGTCCGAGTTTACTATCGACAAATTTATATACTATGGGTCTTCCCAGATAAAGCGCTAAAAAATAATTAAACAAAGCTCCTACCAAGGCTCCCAGGGTACCGAACAAAACAACAATGAAAACATTCACCCATTTATAATGGGTTACATACAAATTACTATTTTCAGCACTACATGCAGCATAAGCAGCCGGAGGAATCACCACTTCCGATGGGAAGGGAATAAATGAACTTTCGATAGTCATTAATAATGTAATGGAATAATAGTTTAGATTATTCAGATACCAATCAACCACTTTCTTTAGGGTTGATTTTTCTTTTACTGTTGTAACTATTTTTTCATTAGCTAATTGTGAAGAATCTATCGCTGATTGCGAATAGGAAAACTGTGAAAAAAAGCATACAAAACAAAAAAACAACAATAATCTTTTCATTCGTTTATATTATTTATATTGGTTAGAAAATTTACAACATCGGGAATATCATACATCTTTTCATCATATTCGAGAAATTCATCGAGTAATTCGGGACTAGAAATATATGCTAAAGTTAAGAAAGAATTTCCTTGTATTGCATCATCTTTTAAATAATAATAATTAGCCATTCTATACAAGTACGAAATATTATCAGGATGAATATCAATTCCTTTATACAATACCTCTATGGCTTTTTCCACCTGTTGGTTCATTACATAAAAATCAGAATAAAACAACCAAACATCGCTTTCATTCGGAAAATGATCTGCTGCAAATGTAAACATCTCTTCTGCCTCATTTATTTTTCCGTTACGATTTAAGTATTCACCTAAAAGTAGCCAATATTCAGGATTTTCTCTATCTAGTTCTATCGCTTTTCTTATACTTTCTATGGCTTTATTATAATCATTTTGCGCTGCATACACAAATGCTTTCCCCGCATATGAAATTGAAAATTCATCATTTTCATCTATGGAATTTTGATACGAAACCAATGCATTTTCGTATTCTTCTGCTTCATAGAAACTATTCCCCAATTGATGCCACAATAAATCTTTAGAACGAGTCATATTCAATAAAGTAAGAAAAACTTCATTGGCTTTCTTTCGTTCGTTGAGTTTAAAATAGGATTTCATTTCATAGAGGAGTGCTTCTTCGTTTTTTTCGTCTAATGCTAAGGCATAATCAAAAGATTCTATGGCTTTTTCATAAAGATTGATTTCATAATAAGCAATTCCCAAATAACACCAAGCCGCTGATGAAAAGGAATTTTTTTGCACAAAATCAAAAAAATAACTTACAATCTCATGTTTTTCTTCTTCATTAACTACATTAAAGAATGCATCTGAAACACCGGAAATCAAATATTCATTATCAGGATCTAATTCCAAGGCTTTTTGTAAACATTTTAAGGTTTTTTTTTCATCTCCTTTTTGCTCATATACGTCGGCTAATCCTAAATAAATATCTTCTAAAAAGCCCTTTTCTTCATTTTCGAGTTGAAGAAGTTTTTTATATATTTTAATGGATTGATCGTATTGTTTTAACTGTGCAAATAAATAAGCTTTTTCCAACAATATGTCCGTATTATCGAAAACATTATTATCGTTTTCGTTCAATAATTTTAACGCTTCATCCTGTTTTTGCGTATAAATCAAATAATGTACTTTTTTCAATTGCAACATAATTGAATCAGGATATTGTTTTAATCCCAACGAAAGAGCTTTTTGAGCTTTGTTCATTTTTCCGGAATAAAAATAATGCTCAAATAAGAGCGCATAATCATCCTTATCGAAAAAGCTTGTTGTATGCGTATCCAACATTTTTTCAAATCTTTCTATCAATTCCAGATGTTCGAAATCGTCAGAATCATCATTAAAATTATCAAAAAAATCATCTTCCATATTAATTCCTTTCTTTTTCAAAACACATATCCCAATCTTTCCACACAGTTTCATAACCCCTTGCTTGAATCATTTTCATTAATTCAACAGGGTTTCTATTATCATTTACGGTAAATTGTTCCAATTCATTTTTATAGCATGCATAGCCTCCCGGATCAGTTTTGGAACCAGCACTCATGGAAGTTATCCCCAAATCTATCATATGATTTCGAAAATATTGACTTTCACGCGTAGTCAACGACATTTCCAAATCAGGATCGAACATACGAAAGGACCATATCATTTGAGCAAATTCTTTATCACTTACAATAAAATTCGGAACAAAACTCCCCACATGAGGACGAATGCGTGGAAAAGCGATTGAGTATTTCACTTTCCAATATTTCTTTTCGAGATAACGTAAATGCATCGCCATAAACACCGCTTCTATACGCCAATCTTCTAAGCCCAATAAAGCACCCAACCCGATTTTTCTTACTTCAGCTTGCCCTAAACGGTCGGGGGTATTGATACGCCAGTTATAATCACGCTTTTTCCCGGCAGGATGATAATGCGTATATCGTTTTTTATGATACGTTTCTTGATATACATATACTCCATGCAATCCATGTAATATCAAATGTTGATATTCTGCGGTTGTCATAGGATACACTTCTAGTGTTATTTGCTTGAAATACGGATGTATTATATCCATAGCATGAGCTATATAATCAAGTCCCGTATCTTTTGGCGATTCACCGGTAAGTAAAAGTATATGTTCATAACCCATTTTTTTAATCACTTCCACTTCCGCCAGGATTTCATCATCGCTTAATTTGATACGATGTATTTTATTGTTTTGATTAAATCCACAATATATACAATGATTAGAACAAAGATTAGATAAATACAAAGGAATATACAATTGCATGGTTTTCCCAAAACGTTTTTGTGTAATATCACGGCTAATAAAAGCCATTTCCTCTAAATACTTTTCTGCGGCAGGTGATACCAGCGCTTTAAAATCTTCTATACTCACATTTTTGTTTTGTATAGCATTTTCGACATCCGATTGTGTTTTAGAATAGATTTCCTCTCTCACTTCATCCCAATCATATCGTTCAACAATTTCCGAAAACATAATTATCTATTATTTTGCATAAACTAAATCAAGCGTATCGATGTAATCTTCTTAATTATAAAACTTTTCTGTTTATTGTAATTTTTTTCGTTTGCAAAAGTACATAAATTTATTGAACGAATAATCGACTTTTAAAATTGGTTTCATACAATTTTATATCATACAATTCACGAGAATTTTCTTTTATTATCGCTACATATATACTTAAAAAAAACTTAAGTCGTTATTGAAATCGTAATAACACATGATATGAAACGAAACATTTTGGTTATCTATACGGGTGGAACAATAGGAATGATTAAAAATCCTCAATCAAATGCATTAGAACCTTTTGAATTTAATGACATTTACACCTATCTTCCTATGTTAAAATTACTTGATGCTAGCATAGTTTGCGTGAATATCAAGCCGTTTATTGATTCTTCAAATACAGATCCGGCTTTTTGGATACGTTTAGCGAGCGAAATCTATACTAATTATCCACACTATGATGGCTTCGTTGTATTACACGGAACGGATACCATGTCATATACAGCATCCGCATTAAGTTTTTTATTGGAAAATGTAAACAAACCCATTATATTAACCGGTTCCCAATTACCTTTGGGTGTCATGCGTACCGATGGCATAGAAAACATTCTTAACTCCATCGAAATTGCTGCTGATTATAAAGAAAATAGACCTAGAGTACCTGAAGTTTGTATCTATTTTGAAAATGCCTTATATCGGGGAAATCGTACCTATAAAGACAGTGCTGAACATTTTAACGCATTTGCTTCTTCTAACTATCCTAAATTAGCGGAAGTTGGTGTAAAAATAAGATACAAAGATATATATATTCACCCATGGAACAACAAAGAATTGATTTTACATACTCGAATGGATAACAACATTGCTATATTAAAATTATACCCTGGCATTTCAACTCACTTTATATCATCCGTCTTACACACTCCCAACCTTAGAGCGGTAATCATGGAAACCTATGGTTCAGGCAATGCACCTACAAATAAAGCATTTTTATCCTTATTAGAATCTGCTATTAATCAAGGCTTATTGGTTGTTAGTGTTACACAATGCAAAGGAGGTGGCATGGTAGAAATAGGAAAATACGAAGCAAGTTTGCATTTAGGAAAAATCGGTGTTATCAGCGGGTATGACATTACTACTGAAGCCGCCGTTACTAAATTAATGTTCTTACTTGGTCAAAGACTAAATAATTATGACATTAAAAATTTAATGCAACAATCGCTCAGAGGAGAAATATCGAAAGAAAATATATAAAGAACATATTAACTTGTATCACACATATATCCGAAAAACAATTTAACTGTTATTAATGTACAATAATTCCATCATACAATCGTTTTAAGGATAGTTAATCATAAAGCCTATGTCAAATTATTTTACACCTTTAAAGAAAGCAACCCTCCAAAAAGGAAAAGAACGTAAACAACCTTATCAAAAGACGGTAGTCAGTTTGCTAAATTACTCCAAATCTATCGAAGTAAAGCACTCTAAACTTTACGGCACATTATTATTTATCAATAATTAAACCCTGTATACAAATTTAATTTATATCTCTAACAATACAGGGCAATGATCGGAATGTTTTGCAGAAGGTAATATAACAGATCTTTTTAATTGTTTTTCTAGAGAAAGTGAAGCCAAATGATAATCAATACGCCATCCTAAATTTTTATCGCGTGCATTTGCTCTATAGCTCCACCATGTATATTGATGCGATTCGACATTAAAATAACGAAACGTATCAATAAATCCACTTTTAATAAAATCATCTATCCAGGCCCTTTCCTCAGGTAAGAACCCCGAAGAAGTAGCATTGCGAATGGGGTCGTGTATATCAATAGGTTTATGACAAATATTATAATCTCCCGATAAGATTAAATGGGGTCTTTCTTTTTGTAATTCGGAAATATAATGTTGAAAATCATCCAACCATTGCATTTTAAACGCTTGACGTTCATCACCGCTACTTCCCGAAGGATGATAAACGCTCACAATCGATAAATTGCCGAAATCTGCACGAATAAATCTTCCTTCTCTGTCATAAACGGACATATTCATCCCATACTCCACATGATCGGGTTGCGTTTTAGTAAGAATGGCAACACCACTATATCCTTTTTTTTGTGCGGAAAACACATAGGTATAATAACCTAATTGTTTAAGTTCTAAAATTGGTATTTGATCCTGTTGCGCTTTTGTTTCTTGAATACATACTACATCCGGATTTACTTCTTGTAACCATTCAAAAAAACCTTTAGATATCGCAGCTCTGATTCCATTTACATTATAAGTTATTAAAACCATAAGTATACGTTAAAGGAGTTGTTTTATGTAAAACAACTCCAGATTATTAATTTGCCATCAAAGCAGCTAATGCTATTGAATAATTTTTTGATTTCGCCGAATCCCCGCGAGAAGTTAAAATACACGGAACTTTTGCTCCGCATACCATAGCAGCCAATTCACCACCAGCTAACTTAGTACATGTTTTATAAAAAACATTGCCTGATTCGATATTAGCAAACACCAAACAATCAGCATCACCTGCCACAGGACTTGACAACTTTTTAATTTCGGCACTTTCTTTATCTATGGCTACATCCAATCCAAAAGGACCATCCACGAAAGCTCCTTTAATTTGACCTCTATCAGCCATTTTAGCAATAAGGGCTGCATCAACACAAGCTGGCATGCCCGATAGCATTTGTTCCGTAGCTGCTAGCAAAGCTAATTTAGGTTTGGAAATTTCAAGAGCTTGAGCTATTTTTATTAAATAATTCGTAATAGCCACTTTTTGATTTAAATCAGGTGACGGTATGACGGCCACATCACCACAGATTATCAATTTTGAATAAGTCGGCGTTTCAATAACAGTTGCATGCGATAATACAGCTTTGGGGCCGGGCATTAACCCATGTTCTTTATTTAATATGGCTCTCATGTATTTATCTGTACTAAGCAAACCTTTCATCAACACATCGCCTTTCCCTTCATTTATTAATTGAACCGCTTTCGCACCTGCTTTCATTTCATCCACTTCGTGTTCAATATTAAATTTACTGCTGTTAAAACCATGTTTTTGGCAAACTTCTTTGATCATAGTTTCATCTCCTACCAAAGTAGCTTCCACTATATCTTGCTCAATAGCATGATAAATAGCTTCAATTGTATGGGAATCAACTGCATAAGCCGCCACCAAACGTTTTTTAGGCTTGGATTTTACCAAGTCTACCATTTGATCTAATTTTGTAATACTCATTATTATTCCGTTTTTTATTGTTTTATAATATTTTGATTAATGCAAACGAATCGCTTCGTTTTACCCGCACGCAAAATTATAAAAAATATCAACCTGAATATATTTTATTAAACAGAAAACAAATGAAAGAGGCAAATATCTACTTACCTTTTTTTTCGAAAAAACACAGTAAGCAATTCGCTACATTCTTTTTCCAAAACGCCACCCTCGATTTGTGTAGTAGGATGAAAAAGTGATTTTTTATCTATGTGTGCAAATCTTTTATCGTAGGCACCAAACACAATTTTATCAATTTGAGTCCAATAGGCTGCTCCCATACACATAGTACAAGGTTCCAATGTAACATATAAAGTACAATCTTTTAAATACTTACTTTGTAAATACATAGAAGCTGCCGTAAAAGCTTGCATTTCTGCATGTGCACTGGCATCACATAATGTTTCTGTTAAATTATGTGCTTTTGCAATGATTATATCATTCGAAACAATGACTGCACCAATAGGTATTTCATCTTTAATCAGCCCTTTTTGCGCTTCCTCTAAAGCTATGCGCATATAGGATACATCTACTTGGTTCATCTTTTTATTTTAATAACGTATTACATTTAAAACTTATATAAATTAAAAAACATTCTTTCAATTAAATATGTAATTATCTATATAATAATTCTATATTTTTATAGAAAAACGACATTATATGTTTATATAATTTATATTTTTGCATTCAAAATAATTATTAATAATTAATCATTAAATAAAAAATTTGTATGAAAAAACTTATTTTATTCTTTTTTATCGCAGGAAGCATTAGCTTGGTTAATGCTCAAAAAGTAGTAGGCATTTATTTCATTAATCAAAGTCAAGCTATTAATTTAGATGGGCTTAGTTTATATATGCCCTCAAATCCACCCGCCAATTTAACATTTCCACTTTTAGTTGTATATCAAAACACCGGAGATGTAATCAACGCCGGAGATTCTATGCATATGTCTTTAATCGTAGAAGGACAAAATATGTTAAATTTGAAAATCACTTTCAATGAAGCATTAGAAACAGATTCTGTTTCTATGGTTAATCTTCAAAATTTAAGCGTTCCTACATCCACATTTAAAGCAACTAACACATGGTGTTTCGGCATCACCAAAGCATACCGTTCAGGTGTTGAAACTACATATAGCGATACTTTATGTGCCACCTTTACAACACAAACCACCGGTGTTAGTGAAATTTCTACTATAGAAACTGTTATTTATCCTAATCCTGCAAAAGACATCCTTTACATCGACAATGCCGAAAATGCTGACATTTACATTTATAACACCATCGGACAAATCGTTAAAAAAGTTACAAATGTTTTGGATAAAAGCGAAATCAATATTTCCGATTTAAACAATGGCATGTACATTGTACGTATTCAAAGAGGACAAAGTGTTCAAACACAAAAAATTCAAATTATTAAGTAAGATACCTATTTAATGAAAATAACATAAGGTGACTTTTCTTTTTGAAAGTCACCTTTTTAATTAAATATAGATGGATATTCAATACATAAACCATTACATAGATCATATAAAACATACTTCACAAAAAAGGGATAAGCAAAGCGCTTTACGCTTAGCTTTGTCATGTTTGGATTTAACCTCTTTGAATGGGAGCGATACGGAAAAAGACATTATCCGATTATGCAAACAAGCCATGAATCTTGAACCACATCCGGCCGCTATATGCATATTTGCTCCATTTTGTAAAACAACAAAAAGCTTTCTAAAACATACAAACATAAAAGTTGCCAGCGTAGCAGGCGGATTTCCTTCCGGACAACTACCTCTCGAATTAAAACTTCACGAAGTGAAATATGCTATTTCCGAAGGTGCCGATGAAATTGACATGGTCATATCTCGTACCAAGTTCTTAGAAGGTAGATATGCTGAAGTGTATGATGAAATAGCTTCGATTAAAGCCTTATGCGGTAATACTATTCTAAAAGTCATCATTGAATGCGGAGAATTGCAAAGCATAGAAAACATATACAAAGCATCAGAAATTGCCATAGAAGCCGGCGCAAACTTCGTTAAAACATCAACCGGAAAAATCAATATCAATGCTACACCACAGAGTTTTACCACCATCCTTTTAGCAATTAAAGCACATTATGAAAAAAGCGAAAAAATGGTAGGAATAAAAGTTTCCGGAGGCATTAAAAAAGCTGAAACTGCTTTAGAGTACATAAACCTTTTGTACGGTATACTGAACGAACAATGGTTGCATAAAGAGTATTTCCGAATCGGAGCCAGTAGTTTAGCATTAGATATTGAAAAACAATTACATATCTTTTAACATGGTTTGTATTAAGTTTTCTGCTCCTTCAGCTATATCCGCTATGGACGCATCCAACATATAACAAGGGGTAGTAAAAATCTTATTTTTTCTATCTGAAACAACATCTGTTTGTATGGCATTTATATGATTAGCTCCCATCTTCACCACGTCATCCGCCGTTGATTTATCTTGACCTACCGTTACAGTTATCCCTTTTAACACTTTTGCTATTAATACAGGCGAAATACACAGAGCACCAATGGGTTTCCCTACAGTATGGGTTTCTTTTATGATTCTTTCCACTTCCGAATTTACCTTAGCATTAATCCCTTCTATGGCATAGGTAAATAAATTCTTGGCAACTCCAAAACCTCCTGGAAACACTATTGCATCAAAATCTATTACCTTTAACATACTCAGGTCCTTAATATTACCGCGTGCAATGCGTGCAGCCTCGACTAAAACATTTCTTTTTTCGGACATTTCCTTCCCGTTTAGGTGATTGATGACATGATATTGTTCTATATCGGGGGCGAAAATTTCATATGCATTTTCCGATTTATCAATTGCTAACATTGTCATTACACTTTCATGGATTTCCGAACCATCTCTGTTTCCACATCCACATAAAATTACTGCAAACCTTTTCATACCTATAAATATTTAATTATTTTCACTGATTTTACATAAAAACATTGATTTTTAGATTTATAGCTACTTATTTTTTCATTACAGAACATCAATATTTTTTTATTTGCAAATTTACATAAAATTG
>DHTG01000023.1:0-1371 GCA_002411545.1 Bacteroidales bacterium UBA5266
GCCAGCCAGACATAATGTTTGCCAGTGTGAGATAATTTTACTGCTTGCAGGGGCAATACAATATAAGGAATGGTGTCGTTAGCTAGTATTTTTACGTTACATATCATCCCGGGCATCAACTGTTTGTCGGAATTTGATACCGGTATAATGATTTCATAACTGTGGGATAGGGGATTGGCAACGACTCCTTTTTTTTCTACTTTCCCTTTATAAAGACGGTCGTTTAAGGCCGCTACACGTATGTTGGCTTTTTGTCCGGAATAAATAGAGGAGATGATGTTTTCGGGTATGGCTACTTTAATGTTTACATTCTTATTGCTTAAAAGGCTGATGACTTGCATCGTAGGCATTACATACATACCTTTCTCAATGTTGCGTTTACCGATGATGCCACTGAAAGGAGCATGTAAATCGGCAGCTGAGAGATTTTTCTTCGCAATATTGGCCGACGATTTGGCTTTTTCCAATTGTGTCAGCATATCCATCCATTGCAATTCGGTAACACTTCCGTTTTTATGTAATTGTTCCATCCGATGATAGGCATCCTCGGCTTGTTTCAACATAGCCAAAGCGGCCTCGTAGGTGCTTTGTAAGTTTTCGCGGTTTAAGCTTGCCAACAATTGACCTTTTTCGACATATTGACCTTCACGAACATATACTTGTTCTACATTGCCTGGTACGGAAAAGCTTAAGGAAGAAGAAAATTCTTCTTCTATTTTTCCGATATAGTTTTGATATAAGGTGTCGCTATAGGTGTTTACCTTCATTACTTCGACCGTGATGGCTGTCGCTTGCTCCTTTTGCATAAAGTCCTTGCATGCATGCAAAGAAAACAAACAACATAAAACTACAAAACATACTATTTTCTTTTCCATTCTCATACATCAAAGTTTTTATTGTATTACGATAAATCATACATTTTATTGTTGTTTTACAATGAAATTTAAACTTATTTCCATTGTTTTTGTTATCAATAAAAAATCAAGACATGATACAAAGTGTTACTACGCTTCGTTTTGTTTTATGTATTAGTTTATTTAATCTATTATCAATTGATATTATGGCACAATATAAAGAATTAAATGAGAAAGAGGTGGCTGTTTTTGCCGGTGGTTGTTTTTGGGGTGTCGAACACCTGATGCAACGACAAAAAGGGGTGATTTCGGTCGAAAACGGATATACCGGAGGTACAACGCAACATCCTACTTATGAGGAAGTATGTAGAAATGTGGGCGGTCATGCCGAAGCAGTACGTGTGGTTTACGACCCCCAACTGACCGATTATGAAACTTTGGCAAAGCTATTTTTCGAAATCCACGACCCGACTCAGCTAAACCGTCAAGGACCGGATGTAGGTTTGCAATACCGTTC
>DHTG01000023.1:1638-2098 GCA_002411545.1 Bacteroidales bacterium UBA5266
ACACAAGCATCAGCCTTCTATCCGGCCGAAGATTATCACCAGGACTATTATCAACTAAAAGGTGCTTTGCCTTATTGTCATGTGTATACGAAACGGTTTTAGGTTATTGCATTCGATAGTCTTTGATTTGTTTATAATTGATTTTACCTTTTTTTGATAAAATTCAACAGATTCTTTGCTTCATAATTTTATAAGGTATATGCTTAGACTTATATAAGCGAGGAAACTGTTGCTAATAGCGTAATTTATATCGGGCAATAACGGAATAAAAAAATGATTACTTTTGCATCAAAAATTAGAAATAATAAAGGATGAACAAAGGGGATGGCAATTTAAAATATTATTTGGAAAACACTCTTGTAACAAAGGTTGTTATAGATAGCAGATTGACTCATCCTATCATTAAACTGCGTTATCCGAAACGTTGGGTGTATATACTTCTTCAAAAATATGTAAATGA
>DHTG01000023.1:2353-2995 GCA_002411545.1 Bacteroidales bacterium UBA5266
GATTATATTTATGGAAAAAATAACAAACAGATTTATTTCTTCAACGTCAATATACTTAAAAACTTGGGTGTAGATTTACATACAGCCCTTGAAGAATTTCAAAGACATGTTTTAAAAAAACGATTTAATCAACTAAATGAACCCATCACCTTGCTTTTTGATGAAGTCCACGATGATGAAAACTGGAGTAAAACATTAAAAATATTGTATGACGAAGCAAGAACGGCTTGTATCTTATGTACAGGTTCTTCCGCTTTGCTTTTGAATCAAACAGCCGATTTGGCAAGAAGGATGCATATTGAAAAAATATTCCCCTTTAAGTTTAGTGAGTATGTTGCCGTAAAATCTTATTTGGAAACTAAAGGTAGTATGCTAACACCAGTCAAGGGTTTATCCGCTAATATGAAAGAAGCTATATTTTATAGTGAAACTATTCAAGATGCTTTCTCGAAAATCAACTTACTTGAAAAAGATGTAAACAACTATTATCAACGCTTTAATGACTATAATACATTAGACTTAAAAAAGCTTTGGCAAAGATATATAGCTTACCAAAACATTCCGAATTTTCTTTTTTATGAAAATAATATAAGTATTAATGATAGTATTCTTGATTTATTTAAACGTGTTATTCTGGAAGAT
>DHTG01000025.1 GCA_002411545.1 Bacteroidales bacterium UBA5266
CCGCCGCAAAGCAACCCCTCAGCACCCTTTCATCATATTAAAATCGTTGTCATTCTGAGCGTAACGAAGTGAAGCGAAAAATCTGTCGTTAATAACTTATTTCAGAATTTTTATTGGACAATGATGTTTCAAAATAGTTTTTTATGATCTAAATTATTTTCATTCTTATCATAACAAATTGAAATATAGAATAGATATCTAAAAAAATAATATTTATCAGAAAGTGAAAATTTAATTTATTGTAAGTATTTATTTTTTTTACATTTGTCGTATCTATATCTTGGCAGCATCAAAATATTTAATAAAAGACTTATAGATTTAAGCACTTTCTTATGTATAATTATTGACCCTAAAAAGAATTTTTCGCCTCACACGAATTTGCTGTTTGATTGCAACAAACAATGAAAATTTTTCCGTATTTTGAAATCATCATCCACAAATCAAAATAAATTCATTTTTTTCTAATTATTTTGAAAATATCTTAAAATATACCTATTCATATATGCTATTTTCGTATTTTTGCATTTGAAAGTTGAACAATCATAAACTAATTCACATCGCAAAATATTATAATCATTTAATTATTAAGCAAATTATCTTAAGTGTCGAATCAGCTATGAGGTTCAAAACATAATTAAAATCATTAAAATTAAAAAGTATGGGTAAAGAAGCAATTAAAATATCATCAGTAGATGTAAATGCATTAATTAAGATGTTGAATGCAGCCCTTTCGGAAGAATGGTTAGCCTATTATCAATATTGGATAGGAGCTCGATTAATGGAAGGACCTATGCGTAGTGAAGTAGAACCTGAATTACTACTTCATGCCGATCAAGAGTTAAATCATGCTGTGATGGTTGTTGATAGAATCATTCAATTAGGTGGCACTCCCGTTATAAATCCCAAAGATTGGACTAAATTAGCACGTTGTTCTTATGAAGAACCTTCCGACCCCTATATTGAAAGAATTTTAGAACAGAATCTCGAAGGGGAAAGATGTGCCATCAGACGTTACCAAGAGATTGCCGATTTCACATCAGGAAAAGACCATTCTACTCACCAAATGGCCGTTCAAATCTTAAATGAAGAATTAGAACATGAAAATGATATCGAAGATTGGATAACAGATATCGCAAGAATGAAAGAAGAATTAAGAAAAATTAAATTATAAACATTAAAAATTTATTTAATATGGAAGAACAAGTATATGCTATGCCACGCATAGGAGAAAAAGCACCGGAATTTAAAGCCATCACGACACAAGGCGAAATCAATTTTCCGAGTGATTATAAAGGCAATTGGGTTATTTTCTTCAGTCATCCGGCTGATTTCACTCCCGTATGCACCTCTGAATTTATGACTTTTGCCACCATGGAAAAAGCATTTAACGATGTCAACTGCAAACTTTTAGGTTTGTCGGTCGATGGTTTATACAGCCATATAGCTTGGTTGCGTACCATTAAAGACAAAATTAAATACAAAAAAATGAAAAATGTCGAAGTAAAATTCCCTTTGATAGAAGATATCACCATGGAAATTTCCAAAAAATTCGGTATGATCATGCCCGGTGAAAGCAATACCAAAGCTGTACGCGCTGTTTTCGTGATCGATCCAAAAGGAATTATCCGCACTATTATTTATTATCCTCTTAGCTTAGGCCGTAATTTCGATGAATTATATCGCGTAGTGGTTGCATTGCAAACCGCCGATGCTTTCGACGTAGCTACTCCTGCCGACTGGAGACCGGGTGATGACGTTATCATTCCCACTGCCGGTTCATGCGGAGCTGCCAAAGAAAGAATGGAACAAAAAGATGAAACCCGTTGCTACGATTGGTTCTTTTGCACTAAAAAAATTGATAAAAGTACCATTTTCAGAAAAATATTGAAAAAGTAACACACAACACTTTAATATTGTATTATAAAAATGGATAGAGCTACTAATCAGCTCTGTCCTTTTTTTTCAAACTTGAAATTCAAGCTGAATACTTATGAACGATGCAACACATATACACTTAAACACTATCCCGATTGTAAAAGCATCGGGTGAAAAAGAATTGTTTTCTGTCCAAAAACTTGAACATTCTTTGCATAATGCCGGGGCGGATAAAACTACTATAGATTTCATTGTGAATCAAATTAGCACTTGGATCTCTCCCGGTATAAGTACAAAAGATATTTACAAACGTGCTTTTCAATTATTATATAAAGAGCAAAACTCAAGTGCAACCCGTTATAAATTAAAACAAGCCATCATGGAACTCGGACCTACCGGTTATCCTTTCGAACGTTTTGTAGGTCACTTAATGGAAGCACAAGGCTTTAAAACAGAAGTGGGGGTCATCATACAAGGACATTGTGTTACACATGAAATTGACGTAATTGCCACACGAAACAATTCACAGTTTTTGGTCGAATGTAAGTATAGTTCCGATCAAGGAAAAAATATCAGCGTTCAAGTACCCCTTTATGTTCGTTCCAGAGTGAACGATATCGTACACAAGAGAAAATACATGCCTGAATATGAAGGCATATCATTTTCCGCATGGATAGTAACCAACACTCGCTTTTCGTGCGACTCCATACAATACGGAAAATGCAGCGGCTTACATCTTGTCGCATGGAACTACCCCGAAGGAAACGGATTGAAAGACATGATTGAAAAAGCTAAAATTTATCCCATAACCATACTAAGTAGCTTGACTAAAAAAGAAAAGCAATTTTTGATTGATAAAAACATAATTATTTGTCGACAATTGCTGCAAAATTATGATCTTGTAACAGAAATGAAATTAAGTCATAAAAAAAACATCAAACTAAAAAAAGAACTTCACGACATATTAAATATTGTATTATAACAAAATCTTAAACGACATGAATCAATTAACTACATGGATAGAAACATTACTTTCAAATGCCGGATTTACAGACGGGAACATTCCATACTTACGTTTACTCATTGTCATTGCGGCCATCAGCATACTTGCTATTGTTTGTTTTTATATTGCTAAATATATCATCATACGTATTATTTATCGCTTTATCAAACGAACTCCTTTCAAATGGGATGATATCATAGTTGAAGCTAAATCACTTGACATCATCGCTCATTTAATCCCTGCCTTTATTGTTAAAGCCAGCATTGTTTTTATTTTAAAAGATTTTGAGCAATGGATTCCATTTTTCTCTAAGCTGACTACTATCTATATCATAATAGTTTTTATGCTTATTATCATATCGTTTTTAAAAATAGTCGAAAAACATGTCACGAAATCTCCTATATTTGAAAACAAACCCATTGGCAGTTATTTTCAGTTAATTCGCATCATTATTTATATCATAGTATTTATATTAATAATATCCGTTGTCATCAACAAGTCTCCTTTGTATCTACTCAGTGCTTTTGGAGCCCTTTCGGCCATTTTACTATTAGTTTTCAAAGACACTATTTTAGGATTAGTAGCGAGTGTACAAATATCGTCTAACGATATGGTACGCATAGGCGATTGGATTGAAATGCCTAAATTCAATGCCGATGGCGAGGTTACAGCTATCAATTTGAATACCGTGAAAGTTGAAAACTGGGATAAAACCATCACAACCATTCCTACTTATTATTTTATAACCGACAGTTTTAAAAACTGGAGAGGCATGCAACTCAGTGGAGGAAGAAGAATTAACCGTTCCATTTTTATCAACGTACGCTCTATAAAATTTGTTGAAAACAGCGATTTAGTACGTTATAAAAAAT
Source organism: Bacteroidales bacterium UBA5266 (assembly GCA_002411545.1). GTDB lineage: Bacteria > Bacteroidota > Bacteroidia > Bacteroidales > WCHB1-69 > UBA5266. The sequence continues at coordinate 3,751 of DHTG01000025.1, forward strand.
ATCAACTATTGAGTGATTTTATTGAACAACGTCAAAACGAAATCGATACATATAATACTGAAAACCATATCGACGTTTCCCAAGCCATAAACGGCCGACACATGACAAATATAGGCATTTTCAGATTTTATATCGATCGGTATTTAAAAAACCATCCCTACATCCGACAAGACATGACACTTTTAATTCGTCAATTATCCATCGACGAAAGAGGCATTCCTATCAACATATATTGCTTTACAGCTACCACAAAATGGGCTAATTATGAAGACATTCAAGCCGATATTTTTGATCATCTCTTAGCAGCTGCACGTTTTTTTGATATCGAAATATATCAACAACCCGGTGGTGACGACCTTAACAGAGTGGCTTTATCAATCGAAAAAAGCAAGTAAAAAAACGCTTGCATAAGTATATATTTATTCTAAAAAAAAGCAAAGAGTTGATATTATATGAGTTATAAAAACAAAACACTAATTATATAATCAGAGTAAGGAAGTGATCACTGCATGTAGCTATTTAGAATTTAAGTAAATCATATAGTCTGAATTTTATTGCAAAAAATATAAATGTATAATAAAATTATGTATTTTTGTGGCACAATATAAATAAAATAATAATTAAAATACAATAGTTAATATGAAGAAAATAATCAGTTTACTGCTTTTAACATTTATGCTATTTGCCTGTTCTCGACAAGAAGATTGGAATTACGATCCGTCTTCTGATGTTTTATCCGATGAAGAAATCATTAATTTAGAAGAAATCTTTTTCTTACTCAATGTTAAGATATCCGACTCTACCTATTTAGTGGTTCAATCCATTGATTCTATCCGTATTTTCATCAACAACACGCTATGGACTATCTGTTCATCGGAAAGCATCGACACGACCTACATCAATAAAAAGGCTTCCGGAAACACTTGGTATACCGAAAAGAAACTTAATTATTTGGTTGTAGCTCATAAAAATATTCAAAAACCCGAATTTGCCACAGCCGGCGATTATGCCGACTATCTAAATGCCATCCATGAACTTAAACCGGGTGAATATGCTTTTTTAATTGAATCTTTTCAGATCGCATTGAAGGATCACACCGTACAAAAGTATTATCCGTATGCTTATACTATTATTAACTTAGAAAAGAATCAAAGGAATTTATACGTAGGTGAAATTGAAATAAAACTTTATTAACATGAAAAGGATTTATATAATATGTATGTTAGCCGGTTTGGCATTATTTACCTCTTGCCATAAACCGGGTATCATTCAAGTTAAGAACGACATATCGGGAGTTAAGATAACCGAAGTAAAATGGGGTAATTATAATTTGTCCTCCGAGCTTCTACCTGGTCAAAGCTCACAGAAAGTCACCATAGATGGATATTCGAAAAAACTACCGGCAACTAATAAGATAAGCTTCATCATGCGAGCCAACAGTCAATATGTATACCTTGAAACAACGGAGGAATTTACATTAAATGAAGAGGATGAACTATTAATTATCTTAAACGACGAAACGAAAGTCAGCAATTAAAGATTTTTCAAGAAGCATATAGATAAATCATTTCTTTGATTGATATTCATTCACAAGAAAAAAATTTTTGTTGTTCCAACAAAAGCAAGAAATAAATGTTATTATAACGTTTATAATTTATAACATTCTATGTGGATACAATCAAACTTCGGCGAGCTTGCCGCATTCAGCACAGCCATCTTCTGGACTATCACTGCATTAGCTTTTGAATCGGCGAGTTTAAAGGTAGGTTCCTTATCCGTTAATATCATCCGATTATTTATAGGATTTATTTTTATTAGTACATTTACTTTTATTACGAGAGGCTTATTATTCCCTACGGATGCCAATCCTACACAATGGATGTGGTTAATACTATCCGGTATCATAGGTTTTGTATTGGGAGATTTATTTCTCTTTAAATCTTACACCCTTATAGGTTCACGTTTTGCCATGTTGATAATGACATTAGTGCCGCCACTGACCGCACTTCAAGGGTGGTTGTTCTTAAACGAACGATTAAGCCTTTTACATTTCTTAGGAATGAGCTTAACCATACTGGGTATATCATTAGCCATTTTACAACGCTCCACCGATAAAAAGGGATTCACGTTTAAATTGTCCCTCAAAGGAATGCTTTATGCTTTTACAGGAGCTGTCGGACAAGCAAGCGGACTAATCTTAAGCAAATTAGGTATGTCCGATAATTATAATCCTTTTGCAGCTACACAAATACGTATTATTGCCGGAATCTTTGGTTTTATGATACTTGTAAGCATTATGAGACGATGGAAGCCTGTTTTCTCTTCATTGAGGCATGGGGAAGCTATGACTCGTATTGGCATAGGTTCTTTTTTCGGACCTTTTTTAGGAGTATCCTTTTCTCTTTTAGCTGTACAACACACTCAAACAGGGATTGCATCAACCATTATGGCTATCGTGCCTATTCTTATTATACCTCCTTCAATTTTAATTTTTAAACAAAGAATCACTGTTTGGGAAGCCATAGGTGCTGTTATCAGTGTGGCAGGTATCTCATTATTTTTTATTTTTTAAATTAATCAATAGTTTTTCTATATTTGTATACCGAATTATTATACTGTATAAGTTCATACATTTTTATTGTCATTAATAAATCCGTATTAAACAAAACACTGACTTTCTTACCCTTAAACTATTAAAACCAACATAACTCCATTGGAAAATAATCTAAATTAAAAATTAAATGTTATGACAAAAACAAAAGAAAGCTCCAAAAAGCTTGATATTTTCAACAGCAATGACAAACATATTTGGCAATTTTCACGTGTAGGAGGAGTAAACAGGGTTAATCTCGAAAGTGCTAAGGATTTGATGGCCTTAGATCAACTTGACCAAAAATTATGGACCGCATTGAGTTGCCCGACATTCGGCTTGGAAATCGACAGCGAAACGCTCAAACTTATTGATTATGATAACGACGAACGCATACGTGTGCCTGAAATACTGGCCGCCGTTAAATGGATTACATCCTTAATCAAGGATCCCAACGATTTATTAAAGATGTCGCCTACCCTACCCCTTAGTGCCATTAACGATGATAGTGAAGAAGGTAAAAAACTCTTAGCCTCAGCCAAACAAATATTGTTAAATCTTGGAAAAGCAGATCAAACATACATCAGTGTAGAAGAGACCTCTGACACTGAAAAGATATTTGCCGATACAAAATTTAATGGAGATGGCATAATCACAGATAATGTTAGCGAAGATGAAACCATTAAAACCCTCATAAACCATATCATACAATTAATTGGTTCCGCTACAGATATGAATGGCAAAGAGGGTATCTCAGCCGAACATCTCGAAGATTTTTATACTCAATGCCAAGCTTACTCCGATTGGTATGCAAAAGCTGAAGCTGACAAAAAAAATATTTTACCTTTTGATGACAAAACAGCAGAATCTTACTTAGCGTTATTGCTTATAAAACCTAAAATCGATGATTATTTTCTTCGTTGCCGTTTGGCCGATTTCGACGCGGAATCAATACTTGCATTAAACTCATTGAATACACAATATGAAGAGATAAGCAAAAAAAATCTTTCAACTTGCCTGGATGAGATAGCTGCTTTTCCCCTCAGTAAAATTGAAGTCAAAAAGCCCTTACAACTTTTTAAAGGCATCAATCCCGCCTGGAAAGAAGCATTGGATACTTTTGTAAATCTTATAATCAAACCTATTTCCCCTGAGAAAAACGAAATGACGGAAACAGAATGGGAAGAAATTCAAAACACATTCAAGGTATTCAATACATGGCAAAATGAAAAAGAAGGAAGTAAGGTTGAACCGTTGGGATTAAATTATATACGTGAACAATTGAACAACGGATCCAAAGAAAGTCTACTTGATTTTATAGAAGAAGATAAACAATTAGAATCAAATACTAACAATATAATTATGGTAGATAAACTCACACGTTACTACCGTGACTTATTTCTTCTCTTAAAAAACTATGTTACTTTTTACGATTTTTATGCCCCTGGAGAAAAAGCTATTTTCCAAGCAGGAAGTTTATACATCGACCAACGATGCTGCGATTTATGTATTAAAGTAAGCGATATGAATAAACATAACTTAATCGCTAAAACCAGCGCCGTATGTTTAATCTACTGCGAATGTACCGCCAGAACAAAAAAAGGGAAAATGACCATAGTAGCTGCTTTAACCGACGGAGATTTCGACAACATCGAAGTGGGTCGAAATGCCTTGTTCTACGACCGTCAGGGTGATGACTGGGATGCTACTATTGTTAAAATTATTGAAAATCCAATCAGTATAAAACAAGCTTTTTGGTCTCCTTATCGTAAATTCTCACGTTTTATCTCAAATCAAATAGAAAAATTCGCCTCTTCAAAAGAAAAGGAAGTAGAATCAGCAGGTATGGCCAAAATTGAATCAGCCAGTCTTAAAGCAGAGGAAGGGATAGCTAAAAGTGCAGATAGCACAGCTGCCGCAGCAAAACAAGCTACTCCGCCTACTCCGTTCGATATAGGTAAGTTTGTAGGTATTTTTGCGGCATTAAGTTTGGCATTAGGAGCTATAGGTTCTGTACTTGCTTCGTTTTTTACGGGATTTTTCGGCCTTAAATGGTGGCAAATGCCTTTGGCAATACTTGGTATTATCTTATGTATTTCATGCCCTTCTATGATTCTCGCTTGGTTGAAACTGCGTAAAAGAAATTTAGCCCCCTTATTAGACGCAAACGGTTGGGCTATCAATGCGCGTGCTACTATTAACATTATTTTTGGTAAAACTTTAACTCATTTGGCAAAACTACCTGAAAATTCCAAATTAAATATTTCCGACCCCTTTGTAAAGAAGAAAAAACCTTTTATACCAATACTTATTATCAGCTTAATAATAATTGGATTCGGTTTATATCTATTATGGTATTATAGAATCATAAACTTTTAATAATACCAACTTTAACAATACATTCAGTTTAAAAATCAGTTGCATTACTCCTTAATGTAAACTTTCTACATTCATTATTATATAAGTAGCAAAGGACGTAGAGTTTGCATAGCATGCTCCACATTCAAAACCCGATGGAAAGTCAAAGTAAGCTTGTTCCCATCTTCACGCATATAACAGGCCGTAGAGTGTTGTTGAAGGTAATTTAAAATATGAATAAATTGTTTGCTTTCGAAATAATGTGATTCGGGATTGGAAACAAAATGTGCTATAAGCTTATTTTTCTTCAATACTATTTTTTCAAATCCTATTTCTTTTCCCAACCACCGCAGGCGTATGCTGTTGAGCAATTCCATGGTTTGCCAGGGGATAATACCGAAGCGATCGTCGAGATTGGTTTGGAATGCTTTAAGTTTCTCTTCGGTATTGATGGTATTCAATTCTTTATAGAGGTAATAACGTTCGCCGCTATTGGCAACATAGGTATCGGGAATTAATATTTCGAGGTCGGTTTCAATCACACATTCTTTGATGTAGACCGTCGTATCATCATCGGACGTTTGCTTGGCTGCTTGCAATTCAAAGATAGCTTCTTCCAGTATTTTCTGATACATTTCGTATCCTATTTCGGTAATAAAACCACTTTGTTCGGCACCGAGCAAATTGCCGGCACCACGAATATCCAAATCGCGCATGGCGATATTGAAACCGCTGCCGATTTCGGAAAACTCTTCTATGGCGCGTAAACGTTTATTGGCATTCTCGGGCAAGGTGTTTAAAGGAGGTGTGAGCAAATAACAAAAGGCCTTTTTGTTTTTACGTCCTACTCTACCCCTCAACTGATGCAAATCGCTTAATCCGTAGTGATGGGCATTGTTAATAATAATGGTATTGGCGTTGGGTATATCCAAACCCGATTCGATAATGGTTGTACAAACCAAGACATCATACAAACCGTCGATGAAATCGATCATGGTTTTTTCGAGTATTTTCCCATCCATACGGCCGTGGGCAAGAGCAATTTTAAGGTCAGGGAAATTCTTCTTTACCAATGCCGCCAACTCATCGAGATTTTCTACCCTATTATGCACGAAAAACACCTGACCACCTCGGTAAACTTCATAACTTATGGCGGAGCAAATTAATTCCTCCGAGAATACATGCAATTCGGTTTGAATAGGATAACGATTCAAAGGAGGTGTTTGCATAATGGAAATATCGCGGGCACCCATCAAGGAGAACTGTAAAGTACGGGGAATGGGCGTGGCCGTCATGGTTAGGGTATCGACATTGACTTTCATCTCACGTAATTTCTCTTTGGCTTCGACACCGAATTTCTGCTCCTCGTCTATAACCAACAACCCTAAATCTTTAAATTCTACATCTTTCCCCAAGAGACGATGCGTCCCAATCAAAACATCGATGCTGCCGTTTTTAACTTTCTCTAAAATTTCTTTTCGTTTTTTTGCTGTCGTAAAGCGATTTAAATAGGCCATTTTACAGGGGAAATTCTCCAAACGTTCGCTGAAACTGTTAAAATGTTGCAAAGCAAGTATGGTTGTAGGCACCAATACCGCCACTTGCTTGCTATCACAAACAGCTTTAAAGGAAGCACGTATGGCAACTTCCGTCTTACCGAATCCCACATCGCCACAAATAAGCCTGTCCATAGGAAAATCGGCTTCCATATCTTTTTTAACATCATTGGTAGCTTTCAATTGGTCGGGGGTGTCTTCGTAAATAAAAGAAGCTTCCAACTCGGTTTGCATATAATTATCGGGAGAAAAAGCGTAACCCTCAGCCGATTTACGTTCGGCATAAAGTTTGGCAAGGTCGATCACCAATTCCTTCACACGGCTTTTTGTTCTCTCTTTCACTTTGTTCCATGCATTGCTTCCGATGCGATTCAATACCGGCGGAGTACCGTCTTTGCCCACATATTTCGAAATGCGATGAAGGGAATGTATGCTGATATACAAGATATCATTGTTTTTATAAATAATCTTAATCGCTTCTTGTGTCTTGCCGTTCACTTCTATTTTCTCCAAACCGGCATACTGACCTATACCGTGATCGATATGTGTAACATAATCACCGGGTTGTAGTTCGTATATTTCTTTCAACAAAACCGAATCCTTGCGGCGGTATTTATCTTCCGGCTGATAACGATGATAACGGTCGAAGACTTGATGGTCGGTATAAAAAGCTATTTTATGTTGTTTATCCACAAAGCCTTCATGCAGACTCAGGGGAAGAAAATGCAAAAGATTATCTTCAATATCTTTTTTATACTGGGGAGAATAAGTAGCATAATCTTGTTGTGTATCGAGCAGCTCATGTATAATATTACGTATACGTTTGGTTTGGTTTACATTTTCCGAAGCGAAATAATTCCGAATGCCGTTTTCGAAATGCTCCATCCATTGCTTCATCATCCATTCAAAGTTACGGTTAAAAGAAGTTTGGGGAAGTGTTTGAAAAATAAACGACTTCACTTCTGGCAAATAAGGCGATTGCATTGAAAACTCCATCAGGGGAAAACGCAGCAAAGCCTTCAAAAAAACCTCCGAATCGATAAACAAAGCATCGGGTGGCAGTTGGGATACGGTGGTTTCGGATTGTGCGTATTTCTCTTCCATTTTATCAAACAAATCCTTGATGGTATCCGCACACAGTCCGAGATTTTCAATCCAAACACAAGCCTTAGAAGGGAGTAAAGAGAAAAAATCGGTTTTCCCCAGCGTCGGTTCACTCAACGCCATATCGGGCATTAAGAGCATGCTGTCCATCATCTTTTTCGATGCCTGGCTTTCGGTGTCGAACATACGCAAGGATTTGATGGTATCTCCCGAGAATTCAATACGATAAGGATATTCGTCGGCATAAGAAAACACATCCATAATACCCCCACGCACGGCATATTGACCCGGTTGAAAAACATAATCGCTGTATTCGAATCCGTTTTCCGAAAGGAAATGCATAATATCGTCCATACTGATCTCCTCTCCTACCCGCAAGCTAATACTTTGCTGTACGATGTTTTGAGACGTTAAGACTTTTTCAATCAATGCCTCGGCATAAGTAACAATGACAGGATTCGCCCCTTGCGAAAGTTGTTTCAACACATGGGTGCGCAACATCACATGAAAGCTGTCGCTTTCTTCAAAAGGATAGGCTTTTCGAGCGGATGACGGAAAGAAGAGGATATTTTTCTCGTTTATATCTTTTTCAACCTCACCCGAAAGCAATTCCAAATCATGGTAGAAATACGAGGCGGTTTCCTTGTCGGGAAATACAAAAAGATGTATTCCTTTCATTTGATGTAAACAAGCTTTTGAAAACAAGGCTTTTGCACTACCGCACAAAACACCAATATGTAAACGGGGAGGATTTCCTTTTTGCCATGTCGCAAGGAATTGGTTTGTGATATCTGCCTGAGCGTAAACACCTGTTATATCATGTATTTCCATTCAAAACCTTTCAATAATCGAAGGTCGCAAAAGTAATAAAAAACCAAGTAGCTTGCAGGTATTAAGTATAAAAATATTAAGAAATTCTTAGTCATCAATCTTATCGGGAAGGAAAGGCGACAATTCTATTTTATGAAACTTTGCCGGAATCCGTATCAAAGAACGCTTAAATTTCTCATTGGTAAGATAAAAAACCTTGCCGTCCGAAGTAGTAACAGCTTCCACTTGATGAAAAGCCAATCTCAATCTGATTTTACGTTTTCCCGCCGAAAAGAAATCACGACCTTTGAAACCGTAAAACATACAAATGAAAGGACGTAAACTTTTGGAATACCCGCATAATATTAATTGGTTACGTTCAGCAAAATAAACAGATCCCGTAATCAAACCATTTACATTCAGCGAATCATACACATGAGCTATATGTCTTCCCGAATAAGCAGGGAGCACATACACTTTACTTCCCAGATGTTTCCATTGCTTGGTAAACAAATACAAACTATCACCGATCACTACAAAAGCTTCACAATCATAATCTGTAGGAAGGTCTGCAAAACTATTCTTCACATATTGATCTTCATAGACAAACCAAATGGTATCAATTATTATATGGTTGGTAAACAAACTCTCTTTCTTTATACGCAATACATGCAAATCATTACGTATACCAGATTGATTATTTCCCACATCGGCCAAATAAATAAAATTGTCATCTTGTGATATTTCTTCTATATCGGTATTTACAATATCTGCAAGTAGAAAGCTATCAATAATCCTTCCGTCGGAAGTATCCAGTCGATACAAATGCTTGTCACGGCTGTCGTTATGCGTCCAAAGAGCATGGTTCCAATAAATCAAACCCGAAGTTTCGAAAAGTGAGTCCGAAAGTTCAACGGTATAAAAAGGTTTTATGGATTTTGACATACGTAATACAGCCGTTTTATCTTGGCGGTTTTTTTTGTTAATTTGTAAGCTATCGCTTTGTTGGGCATAAACACCAAGCACAAACACAACATTTACAAACACTAAACAAATCCGACGCATCCTATCAAACATACTGCAAAGGTAAAATATTTTTTTGTAACTCTTTGATATATTCAAAAGACACTTTGCTTATTTAATTTGAAATGCACAGTTCGGCAAAACACATCAATCCAAACTAAACTTCACATTCCGTTAGAAATGTTAATTCATTTCTTATATCCAAGAGCATATACATTAATATATACATCCATAGTATTCGTATTTTTCCTCTTTAAATATTGAAATAAATTTTTATTCGTCAGTGTGTAATTTGATAATTTCATGTACATTTGCAAAAAATTAAGACTTAAAAAATAATGAATAAATGGACTCAATTAAGCATTGAATATGCAAATCAAAGATCGTATTTAGATGACCTGTTTCAAGTTTATCCGACAATACCTGAAGGAATAAGAGAAATTGATGATAAAGTTTGGACAGATGTTGAAAAAGCTTTTAAACAAAAAAATAATAATTTACTACTAAAGGATTTATTAAAACTTAAGCTTTTCCCTATAAAAGATAGCTATATAGCATATTTAAAAAGGGACAGTTCTTCTATTGACCGAAATCCAAGAACCATAAATCGTATATGTGGTAGAATCTATGAATTAGGCCTTGATAAACTTTATGAACGTTGTAGTGAGCCCAAAGAAACGAATAGGCAAATAGGACCTATGTTTCGAGAATGGTTACGGAAAAAATCTTTAGGTATCACTCCTGTTGAATTGAATAAATTTCTCGCAAACAATGAAGATGCTATTTTAGATGGAAGCGACAAGTCTATGATGGACTTCGCAAAAGAAAAATTAGGTTATAAACATAATAAAGGTCTTGATTTTGTAGGTCGTTTTAACGGTAAACATGTAATTGGTGAAGCAAAATTTCTAACTGATTTCGGGGGGCATCAAAATGCACAATTTAACGATGCTATTTATACTGTAGAAGCAAAAAAAGTAAACGCTATTAAAATTGCTATTTTAGATGGAGTTCTATACATTAAAGGAAACAATAAAATGTATAAGTCCATAACCGAAACATATAAGAATTGCAACATCATGAGCGCTTTGGTTTTACGTGAATTTATATACCAAATTTAATGATGAAAAGCATATTGATTCAAGGTGATAATTTGGATGGGCTCTATTACCTTTTAAACGAAAAAAATTTAAAAGGGAAAATTGATTTAGTTTATATTGACCCCCCTTTTGCAACAGGAGGTAATTTTACCATTACAGACGGAAGAGCAACGACTATAAGCAATTCTAAAAACGGAAATATTGCATATACGGATACGCTAAAAGGAAAAGAGTTTATTGAATTTTTAAAAGTGCGATTATTTTTACTTAAAGAATTGTTGTCAAAACAAGGTTCAATCTACTTGCACATAGACTATAAAATAGGTCATTATGTTAAAGTTATGATGGATGAAGTTTTCGGAATTGAAAGTTTCAGGAATGATATTACCCGTATTAAATGCAATCCAAAAAACTTTGACAGAATCGGATATGGAAATATAAAGGATTTAATTCTATTCTACACAAAATCCTCAAATCCCATTTGGAACGAACCGCGCGAAAAATATACGGAAAAGGATTTTGAAAAGCTATTTCCGAAAACAGATAAGCAAGGACGCAAATATACAACTGTTCCAATACATGCGCCTGGAGAAACCGAAAACGGAAAATCAAATCAAGCGTTTAAAGGCATACTACCTCCCAAAGGAAGACATTGGCGTGTTGATGTAGAAACATTAAATCAATGGGATAAAGAAGGATTAATTGAATGGTCATCTACCGGTAATCCGAGGAAAATTATTTATGCTGACGAGCGTGAAGGGAAAAGAGTACAAGACATTTGGGAATATAAAGACCCTCAATATCCAACTTATCCTACCGAAAAAAATCCGGATTTACTTGACTTAATTATTAAAACATCTTCTAATGAGAATAGTATAGTTTTGGATTGTTTCTGCGGTTCCGGAACTACTTTAAAATCAGCCCATACAAACAATAGAAAATGGATTGGTATTGACCAGTCTAACCATGCAATTAAAGCAACAAAAGAAAAACTTGATGCTATTGAAGGGGATCTTTTTGTAAAAAAACCTGATTATGAGTTTGTCGTTCTAACAGAAAAAAAAGCTGAAAGTTTACATGGTTTTTTTGTACCTTTGAACCCTGTTTAGAATCTATATTATTCACTTATAATCAATACATCTTTTTTATGAAACGCTTTATTGTATGCTTCTTTTTATTCCTAAGTGTGGGTGTTCACCATATATTTTGCCAAACGAAAGAAATTACGCTGGAAGATATTTGGCAGAAATATGTCTTTTATCCAACAGGAGTACCCGGTTTCACTCCCATGCCACAGGGGGATTTCTATACCGTAAAAAACAAGGACGAAATCGCTTCCTATAGTTTTCAAACCGGCGATAAGAAAAACACCCTACTATCCGATGCCGACTTAAAAAACGCTTCAAACAATACCATAGGTATAAGTGATATACAACTTTATCAATTAGACAACTCCGAACAACACATGCTGATAGGTACGGCTTACGAAAATATTTACCGTCGGTCGTTCAAAGCGTTTTATTATGTGTATAATTTTATCGATAAGAAACTGATGACATTGTCCGACACGACAAAAGGGAAACAAAGTTTTGCCGAATTCTCACCCGACGGCAGCAAAGTGGCTTTTGTAAGAAACAACAATATCTTTATCAAAGATTTGAAAACCTTGCAAGAAACGGCTGTTACTACCGACGGCAAATTCAACCATGTAATCAACGGTATGGCCGATTGGGTATATGAAGAAGAACTCGACATGGCACAAACTTTCCAATGGTCGCCCGACGGCAAACAGCTTGCTTTTCTTCGTTTCGACGAAAGCAGGGTCAAAGAATTCACCCTGACAATGTGGGGCGAACTCTATCCCGAAGCGTATCGCTACAAATATCCCAAAGCAGGTGAAGACAATTCATTGGTCGATGTATATATATATAATGTAAACAATCAAACGAAAAGTAAAGTAGATATGGACGATAACGGCAATGTGTATATCCCCCGTATTTACTGGCTACCCAACGCCACAGAATTGATAGTGCTGAAAATGAACCGCCATCAAAATCTGTTGGAATTTTTCGCTTATGATTTAAATAGCAAAGAAAAAAAATTGATTTATACCGATAAGAACGAGGCTTGGCTTGACGTTACCGACGAGTATTATTTTTTGAAAGATAATAAAAGCATGATTGTTACCTCAGAACGTGATGGCTATAATCATATTTATAAAGTAATATTCGGAGGAAAAATCCAAGCCATTACCAAAGGAGAATGGGAAGTAGCCGAGATTTGCGCTGTGGATGAAAAGAATCAATGGATTTATTATTTATCGAATGAATCGGATGTGTTGAATCGCGACTTATACCGCATCGGATTTAACGGCAAAGGGAAAACCATGCTCACCAACGGCAAAGGATGGAACACACCTACCTTTAATCCCAATGCAAGCTATTATCGTAATGTGTATTCCGACCTTAACACCCCTCCCATTTACACCTTACACGATTACACCGGAAAACAATTGCGTGTGTTGCACCAAAACACCCTCTATCAAGAACGCATGCAAGCCTACGGTTTTTCGACAAAAGAATTGTTTAAGGTTCCCATAGGAAACGATATCGAACTGAATGCATGGATGATTAAACCCAAGCACTTCGATGCCAACAAAAAGTATCCCGTATTGATGTATGTATATGGAGGTCCTGGTTCGCAGGAAGTAAGCAACTCCTTTTCACGCAGCATGGATTTTGCATGGTATCAGATGCTGGCACAAAAAGGATATATTGTGGTTTGTGTTGACAATAGAGGCACCTCAGGCCGAGGCGATGCTTTCAAGAAATGTGTTTACAAACAAATGGGCAAATATGAATCGGAAGACCAAATTGCAGCGGCAAAATACCTCAAAACCCTTCCTTATGTCGATGGCGAACGTATCGGCATTTGGGGATGGAGTTTCGGAGGATATTTGTCGACATTGAGCATGATGAAAGGCGATGGTGTATTTAAAATGGCCATGGCTGTGGCTCCCGTAACCAATTGGCGTTATTACGATAACATCTATACCGAACGATTTCTGCAAACACCCCAAGAAAATCCGCAAGGTTACGACGAGAACTCCCCTATTACCCATGCCGCCAAGCTAAACAGCAAATACCTCATCGTACACGGTACCGCTGACGACAACGTCCATTTCCAAAATGCCATGGATTTGGTTAACGCCTTGAATGTTGCCGGCAAACAATACGAACAATTTTTCTATCCCAACAAAAATCATTTTATTATGGGCGGCAACACCCGCCTACACCTCTACATTAAACTGACTGATTTTATTTTGAAGAATTTGTAAATCAAAATCAATATTGGTTGATAAAGATTACACTATTGGTTGCTATTTCTGCTTCACTCCCCTGATTTTTCAGCACGAAAAAGCATCTCGCGACCTGTGACTTTTAATTCGTAATTGTCTTGTTATTATTCCATCTCTTTTACCGCCTCTTCCAATGCTTTCATTAAAATAGTAACGTTCAGGGTTTTAATAAATCCATTTTCATATAAAAAATGAGAAATTCGGTATGTTTCTTCTATATCGTTTTTAGCTGTTTGATACACTTCTTCCCATGATTTTTGATTTAATGCCAGTCCTTCTTTCACAGCTTGCATGGCTACATCGGCAGCCACATGGGGGAACAAATCACTTTCCATCATGTTTGGTATAATGTTATCGGGATGTATGCCTCTTTTCTCTGCAAAACCGGCAATGGAGTGGGCGGCACATATCGCCATGGTATCGGTTATTTTACGAGCAGAAACGAGTAGAACTCCTTTTAAAATCGAAGGAAAACAAATGGAGTTATTCACCTGATTGGGGAAATCGCCCCTACCCGTTGCCACAATATAAGCACCTGCCTCTTTGGCTTTGTAGGGATATATCTCGGGAACCGGATTGGCGCAAGCAAAAACAATGGCCTTATCTGCCATTAAAGATATCCATTCCGGTTTAATGGTATCGGGACCGGGTTTGGAAAGGGCTATTAACACATCGGCATCCTTAAAAGCTTCTTCTTCTTTTAAAAAATGATTCGGATTGGTTATTTTACACAACTCCCATTGAGGGTAATATCGACTATCGTTCTTATAATCTTCGCGTTTATCGTGCAAGCTGCCATTTTCGTCGAACATAATTATATGTTGAGGGTTCACCCCGTCGGCTATCATCAAACGGGCGATACTCGAATTGGCAGCACCGGCACCATAGAGAACCACCTTTATATCTTGTAATCTTTTACCCGTTAATTTCAAGGCATTGATAAGTCCGGCCAGGGTAACACAGGCGGTACCTTGTGCATCGTCGTGCCAAACAGGGATATGGCATTCCCTGCGTAATACGTCCAACACTTTATAACAATTAGGCTGAGATATATCTTCTAAATTAATGGCACCGAAACTATCTTGCAGCATTTTCACGAAATCAATTATTTTCTCGGCCGAGGGTATTCCCTTTTCATCTCGGCTATTGATGCATAATGCGGTCGCATCGACACCTCCTAAATATTTCATCAACATGGCCTTACCTTCCATCACGCCCAAACCGCCGGGAGGAGTACAATCGCCGTCGCCCAACACACGGGTGCTGTCGCTTACCACAGCCACAAGGTTATTACGGTTAGTTAACTGAAAAGATACGGCATTGTTATCCCGTATGGTTGTGGAAACGGAAGAAACCCCGGGTGTATACCACACATTAAACCAATTAACCCCTTCGACAGGAATTTTTAATAGCGTTTGCATTTTACCTTGATAAAAGGCATGTGCCAACAAGGATAATTTTTTATAAAACAAAGTTTTGCAACGTGCTTGTTGTTCGGAAGTGAAATGGTCGGGAAACAGTTCCTGCAAATTGCTTAAATCTCTTTTTAATTTTCTCATTGTGCAATATATTTATTGTCTTAATACGGTTTGTAATACGTCGTGCGATTTCAAAGTGCTCAGATTTGTAATATGTTCGGAGTAATATTTTAACAGTAGTTTCAATAAGCTGTTTCTAATATTAGTAGGCACTATTAATTGCTTATTTTCAGGAAATAAATCTTGATTCATTAGAATATGTAACCATAAATTCGTTTCACTTTCTTCGAGCGAACAACTGCAATCGGATTCAAAACGAGCTGTACGACAATTAAAAGAAACATTATCCCCGGCATAATTGTCGTTAGGACAACAACCCAAATAATCAGTCAAGCGTATAAGAAAGCGTAAATGAAAATCCGGTAGAAAATCATGTTGATCGAATTCAATCAATGCCTTTTCAATATACTCATATAAGGCTACATCATAATCTAATTGAAACAATATCTTATACAAGATTTCATTTAAAAATAGGATAATACTCGATTTGGAAAGATGAAACGAATACGGTGAGGGAGTATGAATCAGTTCCACTTCTTTTATAGAATCTATACTTGAATGATTTTTATGGTCAGCATGTATCAACACTATGGATAACGGAGCCATAATGAGATTACGTTTTTTTTTGTCTTTTCGCAAAGAAAAATAAAGCATAAAGGATTTAGATCCGTAATCGGAAGTATAAGCATGCACTATCATTTTATTATCAGCATGCATAATTCTATGCAAAATAACCCCTTTTGTTTTATAAACCATAGGTATGTCATTAAAAAGCTTACATAATAACTAATCAACTTCTTCATCGTCGGGATGGAGTGCAACATGTTGTGCATAATTTCTCCATTTTTCGATAACACTTTGCAAATCCTCGGGAAGATCAGAATCGAAAAACATTTCTTTGTTGGTAACAGGATGTTTTAACTTCAAACTTTTGGCATGTAAAGCTTGACGCGGTAGCATAGCAAAACAATTTTTAACAAATTGTTTATATTTGGCACTTACTGTCCCTTTTCTGATACGACTACCACCGTAGACTGCATCATTGAATAAAGGATGACCAATATGTTTCATATGTACACGGATTTGATGTGTTCTTCCTGTTTCTAATTTGCATTCTATTAAGGTAACATAACCGAATCGTTCCAATACACGCCAATGGGTAATAGCATATTTGCCTATGTTTGTATCTTCAAATACATCCATAATACGTCTATCAACCAAATTACGAGCGACATTGCCTGTAATAGTACCTTCATCCTCATCAAAATCACCCCATACTAAAGCTTGATAGCGACGATCAATGGTATGATAATAAAATTGATACGCCAATTTAGCTTGAGCATATTCATTTTTAGCCACTACCATAACACCTGAAGTATCTTTGTCGATACGATGTACCAATAAGGGATTTTGTTGATTCCCATCTTTATTTAATTGTTCCCCCAAATAATAAGCCAAAGCATTCACTAAGGTACCGTTATAATTTCCATAAGCAGGATGAACAACCATTCCTGCCTTTTTATTGACGATTAATATATCTTCATCCTCATAAACTACATCTAAAGGTATGTCTTCCGGAATAATATCGGTTACTTTAGGTGGTTGAGACATCAATACTGAGATGATATCCAATGGTTTTACTTTGTAGTTTTGTTTTTCTACGCTACCATTCACTAAAATATTTCCGGCTTTGGCAGCTTGTTGTATTTTATTGCGAGAAACATGTTCAATTCGATTAAATAGAAATTTATCTATTCGTATCATCGATTGACCTTTATCTACAATAAAATTAAAATGTTCGTACAATGCATCGGGTTCTTCCTGTAATTCACTATCCTGACCCACTATACGATTATTATCATCGGTTTGTCCATCTTTGAGTTCTTCTTTTTCGTTTATCATTTTTCTTCATTATTTCATAATTTATTTAATTATTTACCGGCAAGTTTTGAGCCAAGCATTCTGAGTCGGATACTGTGAATGATTTTTTTTGTATACAATGGAAAATCGGCTTTCATCATCCAATCGTAATAATTAGGTTCAACCATAAACACCTGTTCGACGGTTTTACCTTTATGTTTGCCAAAATTAAATATTTCTCGGTCGTTTTCATCAAAAACAATGTGCCCCATCAAATCCACATTCCGATTTGGAGTAGAAAAAAGAGCTAAATCAGCTACATTATTTTGAATCGGATAAGTAACATTTTCTTCTTCATCCACATAGGCTTTATCTTTATAACAATCTAATTGGGATTGTAATATTTCAAAGGTAGCCACTGTATCGGCTTCGGCTGTATGTGCATTCTCCAATGTCTTTTTACAATAAAACATATAGGCTGCACGTAAATTTCGAGGTTCCATGCGGTGAAATATATTTTGAACGTCAATGATATGTATACCTCTTAAATCAAAATCCATTCCTATCCGTAAAAACTCTTCGACCAATAAAGGTATATCAAATTTCAATAAATTATAGCCGGCTAAATCACAACCTTTGAGAAAATCAAGAATAGAAGGAGCTAATTTTTCAAATTGAGGTTTATTGACTACGTCTTTATCATATATACCGTGAATTTTAGAAACTTCAACCGGAATATGCATGCCGGGATTTATTAATTCGGTACGTAAATGAGTCGTATGATCTGGCATCACTTTCAACATACTAATTTCTAAAATTTTATCTGTACCAACATTTATTCCCGTGGTTTCTAAATCAAAAAACACTAAGGGTCGACTTAAATTAAGTTTCATTTTCTTTTATTTATAATACTTTTTATACAATCGACATTGACATCGGAAACAAAAACCATCCTACGGCTTCATTTACATTAAACATCTATTGCTGTTAATTTTAATTTATAATGTTTTAGATTGCAAAGGTAATAAAAATAAATGAACAAAGCCCGAGTTTTAGGTTCAATTTATAAAACTAGATTTATTGATGTATAAAAATACAAACATGAAAAATACATGATTTGTCATTATGATAAAAACAATCCTACAAGAATCTACAAGTTCAAGCAACATTTTTAATAATGTATCATCTATGATACTAAATATAAATATTACCTTTTAAGCTTATTAAAATTTAAAAAAAATTGTACTTTTGTAAAAAATTAAAACAATGGCAGGTATCCTTTTTGACGATATTATTTTCGGACCCATCCACAGTAGAAGATTAGGTAATTCATTAGGAATAAACTTATTACCAAAAAAAATAAAATATTGTACGTTCAATTGTATTTATTGTGAGTGTGGTTGGGGGCAATCATCAGGTATTAAATTAGAAGACTTGCATCCAGCAAAAACTATCATTCCAGTGATAGAAAAAACAATAAAAGAGCTGAGTGTTAAAAATATCCCTATTGACAGCATTACTTATGCGGGAAATGGAGAACCAACCATTCATCCTGAATTTTTAGCGATTACCGATGCTTTAATAAGCATACGAAACAAATATTATCCGAATACGCTTATCAGCTGTTTGTCTAATTCGACACAATTACATCGGCCCGATATATTGGAAGCTTTAAAAAAAATCGACAATCCTATTATGAAGTTGGATACAGGTATACAGGAAACTTTTCTACGTATGAATAATCCATTTATAACGATCGACTTGGATAGCATTTGCCATAATCTTCAATTATTTAATGGGAATGTGTGTATCCAAACCATGTTTTTGCGTGGACGAACTTCTGATGGCTTTTATATTGACAATACTACCGATAAAGAAGTAGATGCTTGGATAGAAAGAATTAAAATAATTAAGCCTCATACCGTCATGATTTATCCTATCGATAGGGAAACTCCACTTAGTGATTTGCAAAAAATCGACATACAGACACTCGAACACATCGCTGAGAAAGTAAGAGCTTTGAAAATAAAAACATTAACTTACGCTTAAATGGAAACCCATATCCCTATTAAAATCATAACATTACAAGACCAACAAAACCTACATCCTATGATTGAGGCTCAACTTGATGGTAAAAACATCCGTTTGGTGATTGATACGGGAGCTTCTCATTCGTGCTTGGATAAAGGATTGGTAAAACATTTGCTTAAAAACAAAAATAAAACATCCTCCGATATCGTTATGGGAATAGGTAACAAGAAAATGACTAATAATATTGTTACCATTAGCGAACTAAAATTAGGTGATTTGACTATACACGATTATCCGATATTGATATTAAAACTAACACATATAAATAAAATGTTAAAAACCTTGGATTTGCTTCCAATTAACGGATTATTAGGCAGTGACTTACTGCATAAACATCAAGCTATTATTGACTATAAAAATAATGTATTAACTTTAAACACATGAATATGAAAACTAAAATAATGTTATTATTACTCCTTTCAATAGCGACAGTCTCAACTTACGCACAATTAGAGACTGAATGGTATACATCTATAGGTGATGTAAGAAGTGATTTATGCAACAGCATAGCCATTGACCATAAAGGCAATACTTTTGCCACAGGATATATCACCAAAGACATAGGTGATATGCAATCTACAAAATCACAAACCATAAGTTATCTTATTAAATACGATGTGAAAGGAAAACGTTTATGGTCGAAAGAGTTTTATGGCGACAAAGGAAACCAAGGCAAAACTGTAGCTGTTGATAAAGAAGGAAATGTTTATATAAGCGGTGTGTTTATGGACAACATCCGTTTAGATGGGAAAAACATGATTACAGCTTCGAACGATGCTAATACCTACATTGCTAAATTTGATAATGACGGTAATTACATTTGGCATAAAATTATTGAACCTAAACAAGAGGTACAAGCAAATAACCCAAACGATCATGCGAAAGAAGATGAACCTGACCATGGACATGAACACGGTGAAGGAGAAAACGAAGCCGACCACAACAATCATCAACATCATTTCCATACCATTATCAATCAAATTACAGATATGAAATTGGATGGAGAAAACAACTTGTATTTGGTGGGTTTTTTTGATAAAAGTCTAGATTTCGATCCATCTGAAAAGACTAATAAAATTATAGCTCAAGGACTCATGGATGTTTTTATTTTAAAATTGGATAATAAAGGTAATTTTTTGTGGGTAAAAACATTAAATGGAAAAGGAGCTAACAAAGGTAAAGCTCTTGATTTCGATAGTAAAAACAACGTATACGTAACAGGTTCATTTTCAGAAACAGCCACATTGGGCAATCTAAGCATAACTGCCGAAGGGGGGGACGGCATATTTTTAGCTAAATTAAATAAAAACGGAGAAGAAGAATGGATCAAAAAAATCTCTAATACAAAATATAATTCCGGAAATGGCTTACATATAGACAGTAATGATTTTATCTATCTTACTGGGAACATCAGCTCTCGCACAGAAATCCTTGAAATCAATAAAACCTTAGAAGTCAAAGAAAATACAGCAAATTTACTCATCGCCAAATTAGACCCCGAAGGTAATTATTTATGGTTAGAATCCATAGAAGGTGATCCCTACGCTTCGGGAGAAAGTATTTTGACCGATGCTTTCGGCAATATATACATTGCCGGTTATTTTCATGGAAATATGTTTTATAGAGATAAAAATATATTGACTGCAGCAGGTCGAGAAGACGGCTTTATTATGATGATATCGAAAGATGGTGAAATTTTATTTACACAAGCTATCGGCGGACTGGATCACGATAGAGCCGCACATTTAAAAATTCATTCCGACAACTCATTGGTCGTATCCGGAGCTTTTAATGGGGCGTTTTTTATAGATCCTGTTGGCTTTACCAATTACGTTGACTTTCGCGGAACTACCGATGCCTTTATCATTAAATTCGGACATTTATTAGAAAAACCTGCTTTGCATATCGATACAATTTCGGCCAACAACATTACAATCTCATGGAAAAAACAAATATATGCCACCGGTTATGAAATCATTTTAGAACAAGGGAAACTCTCAAAACCTTTTTATGTTGGAAACAATAGTATTTCACTTGGTCCCGTCGATGAGGCTACAGCTTATACCATTAAAGCAAGAGCATATACCGACAGTAAACATAGCAAACAATCAGAAATTAAAGTCATTACTCCTCCAAAAGCCTTGGAAGCAAAAAAAATAACATCCAATGAATTCACAGCTAATTGGACAAGCAGTAAAACAGAGACTTTTTTGTTGTATATATCAACATCTGAAGATTTCACAAACTGTTTACCCGATTATAACGGAACTAAAGTAAGTAAAACTTTGATGAAAATTACTCAATTGCAGCCCAACACTACTTATTTTTATCGACTGCAAACCACATTAGGCAATTTTTCCAATACTGTAAGTGTAACTACTAAAAATTAATGCTCTTTAACAACAATATTATATGTCGGATAAAATAAAAAAAACAATACAATTTATTCTTTTTCTGGGTTTAGGTGTGTTTTTTATTTGGTTTTCGCTCAAAGATTTAAATCTCGAACAAAGAACAAGCATTATTGAAAACATGAAAGCCGTTGCCTTGGATAATCGATGGGTATTTCTGCTTTTTTCAATGATTATTGGCTTATTTAGTGTTGTTTTTCGTGCCCTGCGTTCGGTTCAGCTATTAGAACCATTGGGCTATAAAATATCAAAAATCAACTCCTACCACGCTGTCATGATATGTTATTTAGCCAATTTAGCTTTCCCTCGTTTAGGTGAAATTTTACGCTGTACATTTATTCAACGCTATGAAAAAGTACCCTTTCAAAAAACATTGGGCACCGTGGTTACTGAACGCATCATTGATATGATATGTTTCGGTTTGGTTTTACTCTTCGCCCTATTCTTGGAGAGTGATAAAATTGCTATGTTTTTCACATCTAATATTGATAATGCTTCAAACGGTCTTTTTTCTTTACCCATCATTCTGATAATTATTATTATTTTCATCACTCTAATTATAGTCTATTGGGTAGTAAAAAAACACATCAAAGAATGGAAGATTTACCAAAAACTTAAAAACCTGATTGTAGGATTTTGGAATGGATTGATTTCAGTTGTAAAATTAAAAAATCCTTTTGTCTTCATTTTATATTCTGTTTGCATTTGGTTATGCTACTTTTTTATGTTTTACATAGCCACCTTTGCTTTCCCCACTCTACAAGCATTGGGCAGCAGTTTATGGATAGCATCTTTAACTTGCGTAGTGGTTGGCACAGTCGGCTTTATTGTCGCTCAAGGAGGATTGGGAGCCTATCCCCTTCTGATTGCAAGCATATTGCTTTTATATAATGTAAATAAAGAAGTTGGCTTAGCTGTCGGTTGGGTAATTTGGACTACGGAAACCATCCTCTATATCTTAGGTGGCATTGTTTCATTGGTTTTGGCTCCATTTACAAATCCTAAAAAAAAATTGGATGAAATCACTGCAGAAATTTAAAAATAAAATAATTACGCTTGAAAACTACCTTAGCATTCAATCAAATCACAACATTGAAAACAAAAAAGTAGTTTTCACCAACGGATGTTTTGACATTCTACACCAGGGACATGTAGATTATCTGGCACAAGCTGCCGATTATGGCGACTTACTGATTATTGGATTAAACAGCGACGATTCTATCCGTCGAATCAAAGGTAAGCACCGACCTATCATGGATCAAAATGCCAGAGCAATCCTCTTAGCCGCTTTAGTTTTTGTTGATTACGTTATTATTTTTGAAGAAGACACTCCTTATCAACTGATACAAAACATAAAACCCGATATCCTTATTAAAGGGAACGATTATACCGAAGAAAGCATGGTAGGATCAGATATCGTTAAAGCCAAAGGAGGAAAAATCATCACCATACCTTTAGTCCCCGGTATATCTACAACTCATATCGTACAGAAAATAAAAAATACACCGCATGAATAGTATTCGCAATTTATTACAATTAGAAGATGTTGATTTTACATCGAACGAAGAAGTTTTCGATGAAATTTTAACCCATAAGAACTTCTATATTGAACGCATTATATCCTATGGACAATGCAGCGACGATTGGTATGATCAAGATCTTAATGAATGGCTGGTGCTTTTAGATGGCTGTGCAACCATAAGCTACGAAGACGGAAATTCCGTTGAGCTTCAAAAAGGAGACAATTTACTGATTCCGGCTCATCAAAAACACAAAGTAAGCTATACCACACAAAACCCACCTTGCATTTGGCTGACGATATTTTATGAATAAGTTATTTCAACCATACAAATCGTCAATGATAGAATTCGAAAAATTAATATGTATTAAACTAATACGACTTGTTCGTCTCTAAAAAAAACTTACGGTTCCTGAAACCTCAAAAGATTTAGGGGTTAAATGACGAACGGAATCCTAAAATTAGTATTTTTGCAACCGTACTATGCAATGTATAACTCAAATATTATCACATAACATTTTCAATATAATTCATGCATGCAGCAAAGAATTACATATTGAATCTTATGTTGTTGGCGGCTATGTTAGGGATTATTTTCTAAATCGCGAAAGTAAAGACATCGATATAGTGACCATTGGTAGTGGCATTGCCTTAGCAAAAAAAACAGCCGAAAAAATCGGTATATCCGAAAAAAATATTGCCATATTTAAAAATTATGGTACAGCGATGTTTCATTACAAAGGTATTGATATTGAGTTTGTTGGCGCCCGTAAAGAATCTTATGTAAATCATTCCCGCAATCCCATCGTAGAAAACGGCACCTTAGTAGACGACCAAAATCGCCGCGATTTCACCATCAACGCTATGGCTGTTTCTCTATCCGAAAATGATTACGGTACTTTGCTCGACCCTTTCAAAGGCTTAGATGATTTACAGCATAAAATCATACGTACACCTCGAGATCCTGATATTACTTTTTCGGACGATCCTTTGCGCATGATGCGTGCCATACGTTTCTCCACACAATTAAATTTTTCCATTGAATCAAATACCTTAGCTTCTATAAAAAAACAAGCCGAACGTATTGATATCGTTTCCAAAGAACGCATCATTGAGGAAATTAACAAAATTTTAACTTGCAAAAAACCTTCTACAGGCCTGGTGCTTTTAGAACTTACAAATATATTACCCAAAATATTACCCTGGATATCTGATTTACAAGGGATAGAAATCGTTAATGGAAACACACATAAAGATAATTTTTATCACACCTTGGAAGTTCTTGATAAAATAAGTGAACATACAAACAATCTTTGGTTGCGTTGGGCTGCCTTATTACACGATGTAGGGAAATCTAAAACCAAGCGATATGATGAAGAGACAGGATGGACATTCCATCAACACGAATTCGTAGGAGCTAAAATGATTCCAAAAATATTTCGTCAGTTAAAACTACCTTTAAACGAAAAAATGGAATATGTGAAGAAACTCGTTTATCTTCATCTACGCCCCATTGCCTTAATCGAAGACAGCGTTACTGATTCAGCCATACGCCGTTTACTGTTCGATACCGGCGACGATATTGACGATTTGATGTTGTTATGCGAAGCCGACGTAACCTCTAAAAACCCGCAAAAAGTACGACGTTTGCTTAAGAACTTTGAAATCGTACGACTTAAATTAAAAGAAATCGAAGAAAAAGACCGCATCCGAAATTTCCAACCTCCTGTTTCGGGCGAATTGATTATGAAAACATTCAACCTACAGCCTTCCAAAGAAGTAGGCGTAATTAAAAATGCCATTCGGGAAGCTATTTTAGATGGCCTCATCCCTAACGAATATGAAGCAGCCTACCAATTTATGTTAACGGAAGCACAAAAATTAGGCTTATTTCCCATACAATAAAACAATTAAAAAATGTTAAAAATTGGCATAACCGGAAAAATCGGAAGTGGTAAATCTACTATCTGTCGTATGTTCGAAACTATCGGCATACCTGTTTATTATAGCGACACCGAAGCTAAAAAGTTTTATTCCGACCAAACTATCATTGATCAACTCTGTAAAATTTTCGGCAAAGGCATACTCGATATCGAAAAAAACATCGATAAAAAGGCCTTGGCTGCCATTGTTTTCAACAATGAAGACAAACTTGAGCAATTAAACCGTCTGATCCATCCCTTGGTTTTAAATGATTTTGACAACTGGTGTAAAGATAAAGAATCTTATCCCTATGTATTATTTGAATCGGCCATAATTTATCAATGCAATTTAGATCATTTATTTTCAAAAATCATTTATGTAGATTGTCCGGAAGAAATTGCCATTAAAAGGGTTATGCGACGAGATAACGCCACACATCAAGCGGTATTGGATCGTTTATCCAAACAAAGTTCTTGTATTCCTCCCTACAATTTCATCATTACCAGCGACGAAGAAAATATGGAAATTCCACAGGTATTGAAAATACATGCACAAATAACACATCAAATCCACTAAATATAATTATGCAAACTTCCTTTTAATGAAGGGAATATATTCACACCGTACCAACACATTTGTAAAGCAAAAAAGGCAAGTAACAATATCACATAAGAAACAATATAATGCTTGGGGTTAAAATTTCTAAAATGCAGATATAAAAGATAGAACATCCAAGTAATAGCCGCCCATATCTCTTTGGCATCCCACGTCCAATAATGTCCCCAAGCCTCTTTGGCCCATATAGCTCCCAACAACATAGCAATGGTAAAAAGGGCAACTCCTCTACTTGCCATATGATCGCAAACGTGCATATAAGCAGATTGTTGTTTCACTAAGCCTGCAACAGCTATCAGAAATGAACAAGCTAAGAATGCATAAGAAAACATATATAGAATCACATGAGGCACAAACCATACACTGCGCAAAGCTGGCATGATATGCTGATTATGAATCTCAGGGCGCAAAATATTTATTAGCATAAACATAATCGACATCAAAGCAGTAAACAACAACATCCATCGATAGCGCCAACGTAAATAAATGATAAGCCCTAGTAAAGAAAGAAAAAACACATACCAAAGTCGAATCTCACCCATGGTTTGAAGAGGTAAACGATGCAATCGAAAGCTTAAACCTATAATATAAATACTAAGAATAACAATTCCTATTATTTGTATGATAACCACAAACATATGGATTGTTTTCGTTTGTTGTTTAAACAACGAAATGATTGCTGCTGACAGAATACATTGAGCAATACATATAGCAAAAACATAAAAACTATCCCAACCTATCATCTTGCTTTTGAATTTTCGTTCCTTTAAAAAACATTACAACAGCACCACTTATCATGATCAATATCGAAAACAATATCACATACCGCCAAGGGTCATATATAATTTGTAATTTACAACCAAAATCACTCGCTTGCATAACATAAATATCATAGCCTTTAAAACGACAGGGATGATTTACCGCTACGCTTCTTGTCTTTTCTTTTTGCACATCCTTCAAAGACACCATTGCCTTGTATTGAATTGTTAAACCAGTATGATCTCTTTGTATTTGAATATCTTTTAAAATAAGATGAAAGGGTAATTTCATTGCTTCACCAAGCTCGGTAAAAGCAAAATTAGTCTCCTGCTCTTTTGCAAGTATTGTCTGCATGGTATAAGTATCTGTACTTCCCATAAATCCGGTGAGTAGCACTAAATACAAACCCATATGATTCCATAAAAACCACTTATTATTTTGCTTAACAAGAGTTAACCTGCGAACTATGACAGCGCCTAAAATTATGATAAACAACATCCATAAGCAAACAAACAAAGCCGATTTAGAAAAATCATACGATACCGAAGGAAAAAAACTACAAAAAAACAATCGGCGATGATAGAACAACCAATGCAATACCATTAATATAACGATAGTAATAAAAGCAATTCCTACCACCTTTCTCCCGGAAAAAAAAAGAAAATGCTCCGATAAACGACCTGCCAATACCGAAACATACACACATAGTAAACAAAGGACTAAATTAAACGGAAACCCAAATGTATGCGGATCAATTTCTATATACGACAAGCCAAGAGCAATAGGCAAGGCAAGACATATATATAAATAGCGTTTATTGTTTTTAACAAACGACATACATCCTTACATTTACGCGAACTATTCGCTTTTTATCATAACCAATACCATTTTAAACTTCTCAATGGCATGCAAGGCATGCGAAACATGAGCCGGCATAATAATGGATTCATTGCTTTCTAATAGGTGGGATTTTCCGCCCAAAATAACTTCAGCTTTCCCTTCAGAAATAAACAATAAGGCATCAAATGGGGCGGTGTGTTCACTTAATCCCTCTCCCTTATCAAAGGAAAACAAGGTGATATTTCCTATTTCTTTCTTTAATATATGTTTGCTTATCACTGCCTTATCAGCATAATCAATGCTTTGATTGAAACTAAACTTTTTCCCTTTTTCAAACTCGTTCGTAGCCATATTTTTTTATATTTATTATTACAACTGCAAAGATACATTATTTACCATTTAGTAAATATAAAAAATCGTAGGACTTACATCCTATTCTATGAATATAGCATACACAAGCTTTAAAATTGACGATTATTTAACAAAATAAATCAACTCGAGATTAGGTTTTTTCGTGTATCTTTGCAGCTGGCAAATAAAAGCAAACAACATCATTAAATTAAGAAGAACACATAAGATATGAGAAATTTTAGTTTTAAAAATCCCACTAAACTTATTTTTGGCAAAGGCAGTATTGCACAACTCTCTAAAGAAATATCGAAAGACACACGCATCATGATAACTTTCGGTGGAGGCAGTGTGAAACTCAACGGTGTTTACAATCAAGTCATAAATGCTTTATCCAAACATACCCTAATAGAATTCTGGGGCATAGAACCCAATCCTACCTATGAAACCTTAATGAAAGCCGTAGCAATAGCTCGGAGTCACTCCATCGACTTTTTATTGGCTGTAGGTGGCGGTTCGGTTATAGACGGCACTAAATTTATTGCCGCTGCCATACCTTATTCCAACGACCCTTGGGATTTTGTTTTAGACGACAGCAAGATAGAAAAAACGATCCCGCTGGCTGCAGTTCTTACTTTACCTGCTACCGGCTCCGAAATGAACGGTGGAGCTGTTATTTCTAAAGAATCGACCAAAGAAAAATATGCCTTCCACCATCCGACAGTATATCCGAAGTTTTCCATCCTTGACCCCGAAACATGCTATTCACTCCCTGATTATCAAATAATCGCCGGCATCTCCGATACATTTGTACACATCATTGAACAATACCTCACAGAAGCCGGACAATCCATGGTAATGGATCGCTTTGCTGAAGGTTTATTGCTTACTTTGATCGAATTGGCCCCTCGTCTTATGAAAAATCATCAAGGATACGACGATATGGCCAATTTTATGCTGACAGCCACCATGGGTCTTAATGGATTTATTGGTATGGGTGTAAAACAAGATTGGGCTACACATATGATTGGACATGAAATTACCGCACTGAGCCGATTAACACATGGATATAGTTTAGCCATCGTACTTCCGGCATTAATGCAAGTGATGCGTAAAGAGAAAAAAAGCAAACTGCTGCAATATGCAGAGAGAGTATGGAACATCACGGATACTAATCCTGATACAAAAATAAATACAGCAATAACCAAAACCAATGAATTCTTCCGATCACTCGGCATCAAAACAACGCTATCTGAAAATCATATCGGTGATGAGGTAATTCATGAAATCGTAAAGCGTTTCAAACAAAGAAAAACCATATTAGGAGAAAACAAAAGCGTTACCCCCGAAAAGGTATTGGACATATTAAATCTTTGCAAATAAATGAAAGTAACCTTTTTAGGAACCGGAACCTCTCAAGGTGTACCAGTGATTACTTGCGAATGCGAGGTATGTCGATCGAGCAATCCAAAAGACAATCGTTTACGTTCTTCCGTCTTAATTGAATACCAAAACAAAAGCTTTGTAATCGATATCGGACCGGATTTCCGTCAACAAATGTTACGCGAAAAAGTAAAACACCTTGATTTCGTACTTCTTACTCACGAGCACAAAGACCATACCGCCGGACTCGACGACATACGCGCTTTTAATCACTACCAAAAGGAAAATATCAATGTCTACGCCAACAAAAACACCTGCTCTGCCATACGTGCTGAATTTGCCTATGCTTTTTGTGAAGACAAATATCCGGGCGTTCCCGACATCCATTTATGTGAAATCAATCATCAAGCATTTAAGGCAAAAAATATTTACATTCAACCTATAAATGCAATACATTGCAAACTTCCCGTTTTAGGCTTTTGCATTGGCAATATGGCTTATATCACCGACGCCAATGCCATAGCCGAAGAGGAAATTCACAAACTGGACAATTTAGATTTATTGATTATTAATGCCTTAGGAAACAAACACCATCATTCACATTTCAACCTGGCCGAAGCCTTAGAAGTAGTTGAACGAGTAAAGCCTAAACAAAGCTTTTTCACCCACATCAGCCACGTAATGGGGCTGCATGAGGAAGTCAATAAAACTTTACCTCCTTATGCTCAACTGGCCTATGATGGATTGACAATTGAATTATGAATTCTGAATTGAATCCTCCCCTATTTCCTCAAAATCACAAACACGGTGCGTCGGTTCAGGGCGCGGCCTTCTTCGGTATCGTTGGTAGCAACGGGTTGGGTATCGGCATATCCTTTGTAAGTGAGGCGCGATGGATTGATATGACGTTCTACAAGATAGTTATATACTTCTTTGGCACGATTCTCTGACAACACCATATTGTCTTTGCGTTGACCAATATTATCGGTATGTCCTTGTATTTCGATAGAAACAGAAGGATTATCATTCATGAAATCAATCAGAATTTCTATAACATCTCTCGACATTTGAGACAGTTCCCAAGAGTTAGTTTCAAAATAGATATCATTGATTTTATAGGATTTTCCTATCTCAATAGCATCAAGCTTCATGTCCATTCCGGCCAATTCTTGTTTGCCCTCGGCCAGGGATGTTTTAGCTGCAATGTATTGTAAATCATAGACAGAGCCCTCTTGTTTAGCCGATAACACATAATCATTGTCGACATCGGTGATGATAAAGGCATACTTTCCGGTCGTTTTATCTACATTTACTTGTTTGAATTCTTTATTTTCAACATTTTGTAATTTCATTTCAATATCAGCCGGATTGTTTTCATCAAATTCAACCAAGCCTTTTACCAACAATACTTTGTCGGGTTGCATGTCGGCGTATAAATCGAAAGACAAAATATCCCAATTATTCGAAAAACGGTTGGAGGTGATATAAGCCTTATCTCCAAAGGTATTGACAAAGAGTCCAACATCATCATCTTCTGAGTTAATGGGATAACCGATATTAAGGGGCTTTTTCCATTTCCCGTCGGATGTTAAACGCGACAAAAAGATATCATAACCTCCCATACCCAAATGTCCTGTGGAAGAAAAATACAAAGTTTTCCCATCGCTGTGTATAAAAGGTGTTTTTTCGTTTTGATCGGTATTGATAATTTTACCGAGATTTTCAGCTAAACGCCAATTTCCGTTTACATCGCGAGTGGAACAATAGATATCATAGCCTCCAACACCCCCAGGACGATCACTGACAAAGAACAAGACTTGCCCGTCGGGACTGATGCTGGCTTGCGATTCCCAAGTTTCATCACGGTTGATGTTTTTTCCTAAATTTCTGATTGGAGTCCATTCTCCATCTACAAATTCAGAATAATACAAATCACAGTTATAATAGTATTGATTGTTGCTTAGCATAACATCCATGCATTTGGTAAACACCAAATAGCGGTTATCGACCGTAATGGAAGGACTGCCTTCGTTTTTGCTTTGGTTAAAAGGCTCCGGCATAGGATTTCCATACTCAAATTCACCATTTTTCTGGCGTTGACTTATGGTAAATATTTCTTGATATTCTTTTTTTTCTGCTCTCCTATGCAAATCTTTTACGGCAACCAACATTCTGCGTGTAAATAAGAAATGATCATTATCGGGCGAAATAGTTGCCAGATACTCATCCTCCTCACTGCTGATGCCTTTTACCGCTTTAGGATCGTAGGGAACCGGATTGTTATAAAGTTTATCATACAATTCAGAATAGGACAAAAACAATTCGGCTTCGTCGTAGTCATGAGGGTTGATTTTGTCTGGGTCTTCGACAAATTTCTCCAAAGCTTTGACTGCTTTATCGTAGTTTCCTATCGTATAATATATTTTTCCTAAATGAAAATAAGCCGTAAGGTTATATTCCGGACATAATTGGGTTGTTTTTTCAAAATATTCTATGGCTGATTGATACAATTTATCAAGATCTCCATCATTTTTTTTAATTCTTCCCACCACTTGCAACCCCAAATAATAATATGGAGCTGCCCAATCATCTTGAACTTCTATAGCTTCCTTGTAATATTTGGTAGCATCAGACCGATCACCTTTCTTGCTTGCTTTACGAGCTTTATCATATAACTTTTGTGCCTTTTTGTTAATTTCAATATCGCATGAATATTCTCCCTGCCCATGGCTTATATACATAATAGACAGAAAAATAACAACAAAAGAAATATATCTGTACATGGTATTTATAATTTAACTCATCAATTTTAACGAGATATTTTTAGTTTTGTTTTATCCTTAAGTATAAAAATTTTCGACACTATCCCAATAAGTGCGTAAATTCAAAAAAATAAGTTAAGCATATGTTCCACGTGTTGTAAAAAAAGTTCATAGTTATAATTTTTTTTATAACTATAAAAATAATTGTTCGAGAGAAAAAATAAATCTTTAGGATATAATACTATGTGCCTTAACTTTTCTTAATCCCATGGATATATTATTGCCTATTTTTCTCCATTGTAAACTTTTCTTCTTTTATAAATGTCTTTTTTTTTCACAAAGCAAAATTATAGTTTTTAACTATAATCCATTCCGAATTATTAGGGATACAAAACAATCATTACATATATATTAATACAAGTAAGCAATAATTTCACTTTTCATTTTTATTTATTTTCATTTATTCTTATACGAAAAACAAAAATACTTTCGTTTAAAGATAATGTATTTTGTATACATTTGCATATCATTCATAAGCAACTAAACGATAAAATCAATAATGTATGAAACACCAAGCATCGATAGCTGAAGAGCATTGGCAGTCAATACCGGAAGAAAAAATATTTAAAGAGCTGGAAACATCAAAGGAAGGATTAGCACAAGACGAAGCTTCAGCGCGTTTGCAATTTTATGGACTAAACAAACTACCCGAAGGAAAGAAAGTTACTTTGATACAAATCATATTACATCAGTTAATAAATCCATTGATTTTTATCTTGGTTTTAGCTGCCGTAGCATCGGTGGCAATAGGCGAAGGGAAAGATGCCATATTCATATTTTTAGTCATATTTATTAACAGTGCATTAGGGAGCGATCAGGAATACAAGGCCGAAAAAAGCGCTAGCAGCTTACAAAAAATGATGAAAATAAAAGCCAGGGTAAGACGAAACGCCAAGGATATTGAACTTCCCTCCGAAAATTTAGTCCCCGGCGATATTGTCTTACTTGAATCAGGTATGAAGGTTCCTGCTGACCTCCGATTATTGGAAGTTTCAGGTTTAGAAATAGATGAGAGTTTTCTCACCGGAGAATCCATCACAGCAAAAAAACAGACCAAGTTATTGCAAGAAACCTTAGGCATTGCCGAAAGAACAAATATGGCCTTTGCAGGAGCTACTGTAATGAAAGGTCGAGGCATGGGTGTGGTTGTCTGTACAGGCATCGACACACAGGTAGGAAAAATCTCACAAAATGTCAGCGAATCGAAATCGGCCAAACCTCCCTTGGTCTTACGCATGGAAAAATTCATCAAACAAATCAGCATTTTAATTTTATTATTAAGTGTCGTATTAGGAATTATGCTTCGCATACAAGGACAAGACATTATCGCTATTTTCTTTTTTGTAGTAGCTTTAGCTGTTTCAGCCATACCCGAAGGGTTACCGGTAGCATTAACTGTTGCCCTATCCATAGCCACCAAACGAATGGCTAAACGAAATGTTATTGTCCGCAAACTAAATTCGGTAGAAAGTTTGGGGAGTTGTACCGTAATCGCTAGCGATAAAACAGGGACCTTAACCGTAAACGAACAAACTGCCAAACTAATTGTATTATCAGATGGCACACAATATAATATTACAGGAGAAGGGTATAATGGCGAAGGAAATGTAATCGATGCTGAAAATAATATCATTGACACCAAAACAAATGATGAATTATCAAGAATAGCCCGTATTGCTGTTTTTGCCAATGAAGGATCGTTATTTAAAGAAAACGAAAAATGGATTTACCATGGTGATGCAATGGATGTAGCATTGTTGGGAATGGCTTATAAATTAGGCATAGATCCCATGAAATGGCAAACCGACAAAAAACCGGTAGGAAAAATTCCCTATGAATCGGAACGTAAATTTTCGGCGTCATTTTGTAATATAAACGCATCCATTTATATTGGAGTCAAAGGAGCGGTCGAAACCATACTGGAGTTTTGTGATAGCATGTCCATACATGAAGAAGTGAAAGTTATTGACAAAAACAAGATACTGTCTGAAGCAGAAACATTAGCCAAAAATGGTTATCGTGTATTAGCTTTTGCCAGTGGAGAATACAAAGATTATCAGAAAAAAGAAACCTATGAAAATGAGGA
The DNA here is from genome assembly GCA_002411545.1 of Bacteroidales bacterium UBA5266. GTDB lineage: Bacteria > Bacteroidota > Bacteroidia > Bacteroidales > WCHB1-69 > UBA5266. The sequence continues at coordinate 37,845 of DHTG01000025.1, forward strand.
TATACCCGTATTGACATTTTATGGTTTAGTAGGATTTATTGATCCATTGCGAGCAGAAGCTAAAACTTCGGTAAAGGAATGTGCCGAAGCAGGCATTAAAGTCATAATGATAACCGGCGATCATCCTGAAACAGCAGGAACCATAGCCCAAGAATTGGGCATAGCCGATAAAAATACTCCCGTAATTAACGGACAAATGTTAGCCGAATCAGGAACTCACGACAGTCCGGCATTCGAGAAATTAGTAACCTCATCCACTGTTTTTGCCAGAGTATCGCCAACTCAAAAATTGGAAATTGTAGATGTTTTGATTCGTAAAGGAGAGTATGTGGCCGTTACGGGCGATGGCGTAAACGATGCACCGGCTTTAAAACGCGCCAATATCGGTGTTGCTATGGGATCCGGTACGGATGTAGCCAAAGAGGTAGGTTCTATGATTGTGGTAGATGATAACTTTTCATCTATAGTCGCCGGTATTGAAGAAGGACGTTTTGCCTACGATAATGTGCGTAAAGTAATTTATCTTTTAATTTCTACGGGTGCAGCCGAAATCATTTTATTTTTATTGGCTGTCTCAGTGGGTCTTCCCTTGCCCCTATTAGCCGTTCAATTATTATGGTTGAATTTAGTAACCAATGGCATACAAGATGTTGCCTTAGCTTTTGAAGGAGGAGAGCCCGGTGCGATGAAACGTCCGCCACGTAAACCTTCTGAAAAAATATTTAATCCCTTGATGATTAAACAGACCTTGACTGCCGGTTTAACCATGGGATTGATAGTGTTTGGTTTTTGGTATTATTTGATTAACATAGCATATATGCAAGAAACACATGCTCGTGTTCTGATATTATTACTCATGGTATTTATGCAAAATTTTCACGCTTTCAATGCACGTTCAGAAAGAGTATCTACTTTTAAAGTGCCCTTAAAAAGAAACATCCTCCTTGTATTTGGTGTCATAGCGGCGCAAGGTTTACATATCTTAAGCATGCAAATTCCTGTTATGCAAAATGTTTTATCTATAGAACCCATTACATTTATCGAGTGGTTATACATCTTAGCACTGGCTATTCCCATGATACTGGTAATGGAAGTATTTAAATGGATACAAAAAAAATCAAGTAATACATCATTAGCAGATAGATTGTAGTTGTTTATATGTCGATATTTCAATTTAAACAATTTAGTGTAGCACATGAAAGGAGCACTTTGAAAATAGGTGTTGATGCTGTATTATTAGGCGCTTGGATTTCGGTTGATAATACACAAACTATTTTAGAAATTGGAACCGGCTGTGGAGTGATAAGTTTTATGTTAGCTCAACGTTCCCAAGCTCATCTAACAGCTATTGATATAGATAGCGATTCCATTGAGGAAGCCGAATACAATAACAGCCATTCTCCTTGGAAAAATCGCATATCCTTTCATTGCATAGACATAGAATCATTCACAAAAGAAAATCAAGGGAAAACATTTGATTGCATCGTTTGCAATCCTCCTTATTTCGACCATTCCTTACTATCGCCCAATCCCCGACTGAACTTGGGAAAACATAATGTTAGTTTGACGTTTGAATGCTTATCAGCTTGTGTGCGTTCTTTGTTACATCCTCAAGGTAATTTTTTTTGTATCATTCCGGCAAGCTCATTGCCTAAAATGGAAAATGCCTGCCACAAACAAGGAATGTATCTCTCAAGAGCTTGTTATGTAAAATCCTTTCCCGAAAAGGAGCCTCATCGTGTTCTTCTATGTTTTGAACAAATAAAAAAAACACCTATTACGGAATATTTGACCATCAGGGATAATCCAAAAACCTATTCTACGGATTACTGTAATTTAACAAAAGAATTCTATATCAACATGTAACAAGCATGTAATCCTTTAACAAAAAAAACAGTAATAAAAAACAAAAAAAGAGGTCAAACATATTGAAATATTTAATACTTTTGCAAACTAAAATTTGATATACATAATAAAGAATAAAAAGATGTACGCAATTGTAGAAATAGCAGGGCAACAATTTAAGATTGAAAAAGATCAAAAAATCTATGTTCATCGCCTGAATGCTGAAGAAGGTTCAAAAATAGATTTTGAACGTGTATTATTAGTAGATAACGACGGTAATATAAAAGTGGGAAATCCTACTGTTTCAGGTGCAAAAGTATCCGCTACCGTATTAAACCATTTAAAAGGAGATAAAGTTCTTGTTTTTAAGAAAAAAAGAAGAAAAGGTTATCAAAAGTTAAACGGTCATCGTCAATATTTAAGTCGTATTGAAATTAATGGTATAGAAGCGTAAAAAATAGTTTTAGAAATACTTAAGAGAAAAATATTATGGCACATAAAAAAGGAGTCGGAAGTTCACAAAACGGTCGTGAATCCGAAAGCAAACGTTTAGGAATAAAAATTTTCGGTGGACAACAAGCCAAAGCAGGCAACATCATTGTTCGTCAAAGAGGAACCGTTCACAATGCCGGTGAAAACGTAGGCATGGGGAAAGATCATACCTTATTTTCACTCATTGATGGAAAAGTTATTTTCAAGAAAAAAAGAAACGGCAAATCGTATGTTTCTATTGAATCTAACACACTTGAAAATTAAATCCATATTTATCTTTTTTTTTGAAATTATTTATACTACATCCCAATTTTTGGTTTAATTTTTGTAAATAATCATAGAAAATTATTTCAATGATGATGAAACAGATTTTATCTATATTATTTTTTATTTTTACTTTTTTGAGCTTACAAGCTCAAGCTTCCTTGGAATTATATTATTCGACCACTAAACTAAAAAATGGTGATACAATTTTTGCACAGGTTAAACCCGACATTATGGATCAGCAATTCATTAATGTAAAAAACATTTCCATATCTTCCAAAAATGTATTAGTAAAAAAGAATGTAACCCAACTTGTTCCGGAAACAAGCATTACTTTCTGTTGGGCGGAATGTTATCCACCTGAAACCATGATAAGTCCCGAAGCGGTACAGATACAAGCAGGCACTTTGTGTGAAAATTTCTCCTCTGATTTTGAGGCTAGCAAAGAAGGCATTTCCTATGTACTTTATACTTTCTTCGATGAAAACAATGGTGGTGACTCAGTTTCAGTCTGGATTCAATACAATTGCAGTAAAACAGCGATACCTTCTTTCACGAAAGAGGTTCGTTTAGCTGCATTTCCAAACCCTGCCACACATTATGTAACCATAGATTATACCATCACAAACGCCGAAAATGCTTTTTTACGTATTTATAATATTGCCGGAGAATTAATGTATGAAAAAGCATTAATACAAGGCTATAACAAAGTTACTATTGATATCAGTGAATGGAATACCGGTATTTATATGTATTCTCTACGTAAAAACAATCACACTTATCTTTCCAAGAAATTGATTATTACTAAATAACATTTCACATTTTTCATTTTTGTTTATGTAAAAGGGCTGTTTCATACAGCCTTTTTTACATGTATGACTATCATTAAGTGTTACTAAATGTGCAATGTATCACTCATTAGTATGTAAGGATTGTTCAAAAAAAAGCCAAAGTGATTCATTGGGTACCGGAGCAAGAATTGTTATGAATTGATTGGATACAGGATGTAGAAAACATAATTTCCGTGCATGCAAACTAATGGAAGCATCGGGATTCGAACGCGGAAAACCGTATTTTAAATCACCTTTCAAAGGGCTGTTTATAGCAGCTAATTGTGCTCGTATTTGATGATGCCTGCCGGTTTTTAATTCGATTTCCAGCAAATGATACTTTTCGGATGAGGCTAAATGAGTATATGCCAATTCTGCCTGTAAAAAACCTTTTTTAGGATTTGAAGATATAATGACTTTGTTATTCTTTTCATTTTTTTTTAAGTAATGAATCAAAGTAGCTTGTGCTTCATCCGGCTTATTTTTAACGATTCCCCAATACAATTTCAGAAGCTCTCTGTTTTGCATTAAAACATTCATACGTGACAATGCTTTCGATGTTTTAGCAAATAAAACGACACCACTTACCGGACGATCAATTCGGTGTATTACACCACAAAAAACATTACCCGATTTCTGGTAAGCATCTTTTAAATAGAGTTTTACTTTATCACAAAGCGACATATCGCCGGTTTTATCCCCTTGCACAATATCTCCGCTGCGTTTATTGATTGCAATCAAATGATTGTCTTCGTATAAGACTTCAATATCGTTCATGCTATATTAAAAAGTAATGTGATGTTCTGGATTAACCGCCTTTCCTTGCATCCACAATTCAAAATATAATTCCATTTCTTCATATAGACCTTTGCCGATTAATTGTCCTGTATTTACTATATCGCCGTGTTTAACGTACACTTCACCCTTGAATCTATAGAGGCTAAGTGTGTTGTCAGGATGTTGAATTACAATTATATGTTTTGAATCGGGTCCTTTTGCAACGTACACTACATTACCCGATGCTGTGGCATAGACGGAATGATGATATGAAATGACTTTAATCCCGTAACGGTTTTCCAATGGATTAAATACGGAAACTACCTGTCCTTTCAAAGGTGTAAATAACAAAGTATATGAACGTTGATTCTTTTTGAAAACTACTTTCTCATCTAAAGCTTTTGTGTTATTTCCTTGAATATTGATTTGCATTAATAGGCTATCATCTGCAGAAAAAGCAAAGGTTTTTTCCTTATTTTTCACCGGTTCAATGGTTTGAAAAACTGTAGTATCTTCACCTATCTTTTCATTTAAAAATATTTGTTGTATTTCCTGTCTGTATAATTCATAACTTTCAATGTTTCGATTTAATGAATCGATTTGTTTTTGTAATTGAACAATTTTTTGTCCGTGTTTGGCGCTACCGTAACCTGGAATCCATTCTCGCAATGGGGTTATCGTAATTATCAATGTCGTAAGTACTATTAAAAACAGAGAGGATATTGTAATAAATACAAAAACAAAAAGCGGGGTTAATTCAATGGATAATTTTTCTTCAAAAGTATTACTATTCATAATTACGAGTTTGTATTTTTCTCGTAATTGATGTTTTACTTTTATAGAAAAATTTTTATTAATTCTCAAAACGTATATAAGCTTTAATAATCGTATTTCTTAAACTTTAAATGTCGGGTATATCTTCCATTTAGCAATGAATCATACGTAACATCAGAAAACTCATCAAACATCCATACATTGAGACCTCTTGAACTCAAGATACCTAAAGCATTGTCATTTTCTATTAAAGTTCCATCTTCCCATTCATAACTTTTCACATTGGTATATTCCCATCTTTCTTGATTAAGACCAGTTGAGGCTGATGTTGACAACATATACAAATACATATCCTTAGAGGCTGTATAAATATTTAATAATACAGAGTCTACAAATCGATAATCTACCTGCTCATCTACTTTCACACCATCTTTAATTTTTCTTAGAAAAGTTTCGCCAACATAATAGATAAATTGAGTGGTCGAATTGCCAATATCCCATACGATAGGTTTCGGTTGACGTCTGTCTCCATTAAGCATAACTTCCGTATAATATAAAACAAAACTTGCTTGATAATAAGAAACATTATCTCCCAATTTGTATTCTAACTTTTGTTGTTTCGGGATAAATGTGATGGTATTTCTAACTTTAGGGTAGTACAATGGGTATTTCAAACTTAAATCCCCTACCAAGGCAGTCGATGCTTTCACTATTTTTCGAGTATATATATTTCTAATAACAACTTGATAGGTATACTCTTTATGTAAAATAGCTTCCGTTTTATATAAAACTTGTAATGGATAAGCAAATAGTCCGGAATCTTTGGGTATGGCAGTAGTAGTATCAAAAGACAAACTTCGCACTAAATTTTCACCATCATACTCTTCCAATGTAACTTCTATGCTATCGAAGTAACTAAAATTATGAATGTCTTTTGCCGCTTCATAGGCATTACTATCGGTCAGAAAACTTTTATAAATCTTTAGATAATGCACACTGTCATCAGGATTTAAAAATCCATATAAGATCGTAACATCCTCATATTCTCCACTTAAACTAAAATCTTTCTTTTTGCATGAGGACAGGCAAAAAGAAAACACAAGGGCAATAAATAAAACCTTTTTAATCATATTTATTATTTATGATAAGAAAACGTAAAAAAAACATATAAATTTCATATTAACTTATTTTTTCTTATTATTTTTAAATGAGAACAAAAAGCTATCCGTATTTTCATAAAATACTCTAATAATCAAAGCCCATACCCCACAAAAAAATGCAGTGACGATTATATATGGTAGCCAAAAAGATAAAAATGAAAATATTTTAAATGAATTCCTATCATGCTTATTCACTAAAACGGTAATTCTATCACCACTATATTTATGCAAATTATAATCTAATTCTTTAAACATAAGTTTATTGTCAATATCATAATACACGAAATTATAGGGAGAGTGCATCAATGTCAGCTGATAGTAAATTTTAGCGGTATCATTATTAAAATAGGGCAATAAATAGGTGATATTAACATTTTTATTCGATAAATCAGTCCAATCTATATACATCCCTTCCACTTTATCGTATTGACTCCATAATCTGTAACGATTTAGAACAAACAAAATACATATAAAAACAATCCCTATTAAAACCAACTTATTTTTTGAAACTTCGACTGAAATGGATTTCATTCCACCTGGAATTTAGGGTATATATTTATCTAAATATTCTTGTAGATATTGATAATTAGGCGTTAATTGGCCATTATGTAATATAAGTGCTTTCTTGATGGGAAGCGGAAGTTGTAATTCGTGATATGCATTATCATAATTACACACCGTTATATCGTACACAAAATCTTCGAGAGCATCGGCAAAAGCTATGGATGAATCCCGTGGTAATTCACTAGGCAATATATCAACAGCCATAATTACAAGACCATCTCCTTTATACCCATAATTGTTCTGGCGCGTAATGGGATGATACACAAAAATCGGGTTATCAATGGGAGTTCCCATATGTGTAGCTTCAATAGAACCATTCGGATCACAGGTAATATCACCGATGAGTTGTAAGGTTAAGCTATTATTTTTATATGATTTCTCCAAAAAGTCTTTTGTAATCAAGCGATCATAGCGTTTATCCCAATACATACAATTAATTAATAGTTGTAAATGAGGTATATATTGTTCGAAATTGTTTTCAAAGTGAGATGGATAAGAATAAAATTCCTGTAGATCAAAAGGAATCCCTTCTTTATGGCGGGCAATATGTTTTTCATGAAACACTACTTTATAGATGTGATTACGAGAAAAATTCTTTTCATTCTTCAATACCAATAAATCGGATGGGCTTATTTCTATCGTTGGCAATAATTCTAAAATTTCTTGTGCTCCTTTTGACACATTTCCATAGCCTGTAATTCCAATGGTTAAAGGTAAAATTTCCTTTGGTAAACCTTTTTGTGTAATTTCATTTCCTATGTTGGCAATCACTTTTTTAACCTCTTCCAATGAAAAATAAGTATGTGTTTGATTTAATTGCAAAAAAGGAGTCTCTATGCCTAAATGTTTCATCCGTAAACCAAATGCCCACAATGAATTCGTCATGCCTGCCAATCCTGCAAAACGACCGAAAAATATCAATCGTTTATTATTTTCATCAACAATACATTCATAATCAATCAAACTACATTTATTCTCTATCATTTTTTTCAACATAGGCATATTGTATTCCTGGCCTTTAATGACATGAGAAAAAATAACATACGTTTTGTCTGCTTGAATACTTTGAATGGGAATTTCTTTAATTCCAAATATAGTTTTTGGCTCGTTTACATTTTCACTAAGTTTGCAACCGGCTTCTTCAAATTCATGATCGGAAAAAGCTCGTTTAGGGGACTTCTCTACATGAAATGCAATGTTATGTTTCTCCATTATTCGTTTGGCATGTAAGGGAGTAATGGCTACACGTCGTTCTTGTTCGTACTTATCTTCTTTTCTAATACCTACATTTAACATATCAATTTTGTCTATTCGTTTATATTTTAAATATTTGATTTTGCAAAGATAATCATTTTCTTATATAAGATTGCAAAACATATTTTGTATTTCATCATTGTCCGATAAAAAATAAGTTATTAAAGACAGATTCTTCGCTTCACTTCACACTAAAGCACAAGACAATAAATTTATTTTATTGATATTCTAGGAATTGTACCATAACTTTACTTTTAGGTAATTTTTATTGGACAATAGTGATTATAGTGTGTTATTTATTTATTTTTTGATGTAATTTTGCATTATTAAAATCTCTTATAATATGAACAAAAAAGACATCGTATTCTTTGTATTTTTTTACTTTTCAATTTTCAATGTTATTCATGCTCAAGATACAAAGGGAAGCATAACAGAAAACTTGTTGAAAGAAATTCAAAACTCCTATCAACAGACGGCTACTGACAAAGCCATACACAATGCAATTGCAAACAACGACATTAACAAACTTACCATCAATACGAGAATAACATCTTTATCCGATACATATTTTTCTCATAGAGTTAACACAAAGGGTATTACCAACCAAAAATCATCCGGAAGATGTTGGATGTTTTCGGGAATGAATGTACTGAGAGCAAAAATCATTGCTAAGTACAACTTAACTAACTTCGAATTTTCTCAAAACTATCTATTTTTTTGGGATCAGTTGGAAAAGTCGAATTTATTTCTTCAAGCAGTAATCGATACGCGAAATAAAGATTATAACGATAAAACCGTTGAGTGGTTATTCAAAAATCCCATCGGAGATGGAGGACAATTCACCGGTATGATTGATTTAGTATCGAAATACGGTCTTGTTCCTAAAGAAGCTATGCCCGAAACCTTTAGCAGTGAAAACACTGCTCGTATGTCGCAGTTGATATCATTGAAATTGAGAGAATACGGACTGGAATTACGCGAGATGGCATCCCATAAAAAAACAAATGAAAACACACTTACTCAAAGAAAAACAGAAATGTTAACAACTATTTATCGTATGTTAGCCCTTAATTTGGGGGTTCCTCCTACCCGTTTTATCTGGACGTTAAAAGATGCCAACGGCAAACCTGTTTCCACTAAAGAATACACACCCAAATCATTCTACCAAGAATTTGTAAATGAAGATTTACATACATACATTATGTTTATGAACGATCCCACACGCGAATATTACAAAGTGTATGAAATCGAATACGACCGACATATGTATGACGGACTGAACTGGAAATATATAAATTTACCTTTGGATGACATTAAAGAAATGGCGATAAAATCAATCAAAGATAGTACGGCCCTGTATTTTTCGTGCGATGTAGGCAAATTTTATAATAGAGATAATGGCACCTTAGATATAAACAATTACGATTATGAATCCTTGATGGGAACCACTTTTGGTATGAATAAGAAACAACGCATTCAGTCCTTTGCCAGCGGCTCTTCGCATGCCATGACACTTTGTGCCGTTGATTTAGACACAGAAAACAAACCCATTAAATGGTTATTAGAAAACAGTTGGGGACTTACCGGTTATAATGGCTATCTGATTATGACCGATGAATGGTTTAATGAATATATGTTTCGATTGGTTGTAGAGCAAAAATATGTAAAAAAAGAAATATTGGATTTATTAAAAACAACACCCATCAAACTACCACCCTGGGATCCTATGTTTGCCTTTGAAGAATAATTTAAAAGTATAAATTAAGTATAAATTTGTAATAATAAGCGCTATGTACGTATATAAATTCAGACTCTTATTCGATGATGTAGAAGATTTTGTGAGGGACTATGAAATTTTATCTAAGCAAAATTTCAAGGACTTCCATCATTGTATTATCGAAAGTATTAAAGGGTTAAACACAAAAGAATTAGCTTCGTTTTTCATTTGCGATCGAAAATGGACAAAAAAACAAGAGATTACTCTTGTTGAAATGATTGAAGACGATGAAAACGATAAAGCATGTGATGAAAACGAACAACTCGAAGCGAATAATCCTATCGTATCTATGGAAAATGCCATTCTAAGTGATTTTATCGATGACCCTCATCAACGTATAATATATGAGTACGACTTCCTTCACTTAAAAACCTTTTATATCGAATTACTTAAATCCTATGAAGCCTCACCAAATAAAAAATATCCAATCTGTACTTACTCTTCCGGCGAAATCCCACAAAAAGAAACACTCATAACACATGAAAATGAGATTTTCGAAGAGGATTCTATCCAAAGTATTTTAGATGATATGGAAAACGACAACGAAGCATACTACGACGAAAGTGAATTAGATGGCTTTAATGCTGACTTTGAAGACAACAATCTATAATTACATTGGCAACCAAAGATAAAACTTTACTTGTCATTGCCGGCCCCACAGCAGTTGGGAAAACAGCGCTCAGCATTGAATTGGCGAAAATTTTGGATACTTGTATACTTTCTGCCGATTCTCGACAATTTTATAAAGAGCTAAAAATTGGCACAGCAACTCCAAGTCAAAAAGAATTATCGGAAGTTCAACACTATTTTATGGGTCATTTAAGCATACATGACTATTATAATGTATCCATGTACGAAAATCAAGCATTGGAAATTTTGCATGAAAAATTTAAGCATCACGATACCGTCATTGCATGTGGAGGAAGTGGATTATATATCGACACATTATGTCACGGCATTGATAACTTGCCCGACCCGGACCCTACTTTACGTAAACATTTAAACAGTTTGTATTTACAAGGAGATATCAACATTTTATTAAATCAATTAAAAGAATTAGACCCCGAATATTATCTAATCGTCGATAAAAATAACCCGAAACGTATCATGCGTGCACTGGAAGTATGCTTGCAAACAAACCAAACATACACTTCTATGAGAAAAAGCCAAGAAAAATTACGCGATTTTCACATGCTTAAATATTGCTTGACTCTCCCACGTGAAATTCTTTACCAACGTATTAATGAACGAACAGACCAAATGATGGTTTCCGGTTTATTAGAAGAAGCCAAAGCATTGTATGATTACCGGCATTTAAATGCATTAAACACCGTGGGATATAAAGAATTATTCGACTTTTTCGATGGAAAATACTCTCTTGATGAAAGTATTGAAAAAATCAAAACACATACCCGTCGTTATGCAAAAAGACAAATCACTTGGTTTAAACGCGACGAGAGCTACCAAGCAATTTCTCCACAAGAACTTAGGGAAAAATATCTCTCATAGTCCTTTTTAGTAATGAATGATTGGATGTTTGTTTAGATTTATTTTATATTTTTTGCAGACAACTTTTATCTACATTTTTACGTCTTGTACGTATAAAATAAAAGGGGAAAAAACGTGGTATAAAACTTCTTATTAATAACTTGCTATAAAAAGAAATCTTCTCAAACCTCTGTGATGGAGGTTTGTTTTTTTTTGATTTTACGACGTTATTTGCAAGGCAATTAAATATTGCCTTTTACCTTTATTTTTTTATTATCGTGATTGTAAATTCCTTATTTTTCCATGCCCTAATTTGATACATTACCACCCCCTCTACATGGTATATTTGAAGCAAACAGAAAAGCATAAAATGGTACATTACCCACATTACCATATATATTTGCCTTTCCAAAAAGCACCAAATAGTACACTACCTACAGTACCCTACCTACTTACCTCTAGAATCAAAGGATGGAAATCATCACGAATTTCAGAATTTGTAAGAAGATTTATATATCCGTCACACCATACATAAATAGAGTTTAATCGCTTTTTAATATCTTTTAATTCAATCTTTTCTATTTTTACAGTTGAGTCATCTAACCATTCATCAGCAATAGCAACTATAAAATTATTCAAATTTGATTTTTCTAACAGTTTAAAAAAATTAAAAAGTTTTGGAGTAGAAGATTTTCTTTTATATAACTCGGTCGTTATATAATATTCAGAAATTTCATATATTAATGGATACGAAGAAAAAAAAGTTTCATCATTTTGCCCTTCTACAAGTATTCCGGTATGAAATAAATTGAAATATTTTTCTAAAATTTTAATACCATTTTTAGCTTCAACATTGTATTTATCAAATTCCCATATAACTTTTATATCGTTTGAAGACAATAATATGTTGTTTACTAAATTCATATCATGAGCATTATATACCCCTAAAACTATAACATCCATTACCTTCCTCCTTTCGTTGTGATTGAATACCCTCCTTTGCCTTTAATTGCCTGATTTAATATATCATAAGATCTTTTATCAAAAGTAGATACTTTACCTTCTGGAATACTAAAAGATTGTCCATTATTTGGATTTACTCCTTGTCTAAAATTTGTAATTGTGCTGTGTGTATTTCCATGACTACCTGGCTGATGAACTCTGAAGATTGGTTTTCCATCTTTCATTACAGTAACATTTCCCCCATACTGATCTTTCAACCTTTTAACTAAATCATCAACAGTGCTTTGAGAAAATTTTGCTACTGTTATTATATCCTTAAGAATTCCAATTGCTTTAAATCCTAAAATCAAATGTTCAATATTAATTGGCGAATAATCTGCACGTCCACATGCAAGAGGTTTATTAATAAAAAGTTGGATTTGATCCATTTGATTATCTATCTTATCAAGAACATCAGGGTTGACTACCAATGGCAGTTTACTTCGTAATGTCCCTTTCTCCATAGCTTCTTCGTGAGACATACCTTGCCTGAAGTCTTCTTTAGGCATTATGATAGCTTCTCCTTCTAGGCCTCTGTTATCTACCCCCAAAAATGTCCCATCTGTACCAAAAATAGGATTATCTTCCATTCCTGTAGGATCAATTCTATTGATTGGCTGATTACTACAATATGCATACGGCGACATCCATGGTTTTTCTTCAAAAAACACGTCACGACTTATGAAAGTCGGAGGTGCATAATAGCGGGCGGAATAATAGTACATACCGTTTTCTTCATCCAATTCCTTAGCATTAAAGGCGTAATTGGGCATGGGTGAGTTATGGAAGGAACTGTTATAATCGCTAATGATTTCTCCGAAAGGGGCATAGAAAAGTCCCTGTGTTATATTAGCGTTATTGTCCGTAACCAAACCTGTACTTCCTAAATGATCAGGATGGTAGAAGAAAAGCTCGTCTTCTATTTCATCACCAAACAAATTGCATAAATCCGCATCCGGATAAGGAATTGGATTCATATCCGTAATTTGGTTCCCGTTGATTA
>DHTG01000078.1:0-8609 GCA_002411545.1 Bacteroidales bacterium UBA5266
TCAAAGGCATCGGCATCGAGTACTGCCGACCAGGTGTAGCTGTAATATCCGGCAGAATAACCCGAAGAGGATGAAAAAATATGTAAGAAATACGGACTTTTATAACGGGAAATGATTTCGGGTATTAAACCGTATTTCGCCATAGCAGAATCTTCGAAAACAGATGGGTTTGTTATTTCGGGATTTTCGAGCATATGATAATCCATATCTAATAAAGAAGCGGCAATAAGTTCGGTATTGATAAAACCTTGTCCGTAATTACCAGCAGCTTCGATTTTGTCGATGAGTTCTTGCGGAATGGGTTCACCGGTTTGATAATGTTTGGCATATAATTTCAATACTTCAGGATGACTTGCCCAATTTTCCATGATTTGAGAAGGAAGTTCAACAAAATCGCGGCTTACGTTGGTTCCTGCCAATGAACGGTATTTACAATTACTTAACAAACCGTGCAATCCGTGTCCGAATTCATGAAAGAACGTTTCGGTTTCATCAAAATTAAGCAAGGAAGGAATATCGCCTGCCGGACGGGGGAAGTTAAATACCAGGGAAATAACAGGAATAACATTTTCATTTTCTTTGGTTTTATATTGTCCGCGGAATTCGGTCATCCAAGCTCCGCTACGTTTGCTGGCTCGGGTGAAATAATCCATATATAAAATACCGATAATTTTTCCATTGTCGATTACTTCATAGGCAACGGCTTCGGGATTATATACGGGAATATTTTTATTTTCTTTAAATGTTAATCCGTAGAGTTTTTCGCAAAGCATGAAAACACCGTCTCTTACATTTTCCAATTTAAAGAAAGGACGAATCACTTCATCATTCAAATCATATTTTGCCTTTCTCACTTTTTCGGTGTAATAGCGCCAATCCCAGGGTTGAATGTTGAAAGAGGGTTTCTCTTTTTTTGCTAATGCTTGGTATTGAGCTGCTTCTTCCTTTGCTTTTGCCAGTGCAGGAACCCAAACTTTTTGTAATAAATCATACACAGCTTTAGGATTTTTAGCCATGCGATCTTCCAATACATAATCGGCATGGGTTTTATATCCTAATAATTGAGCTCTTTCGGCACGTAGTTTTATGATTTTAGCAATAATTTCGTTGTTGTCGAATTCACCTCCATTGCAACGGGATGAATAGGCACGCCATATTTCTTCGCGTTTGGCACGATTATCGGCATTTTGAAGAAAGGGTAATAAGCTGGGGTTATGAATGGTAAATACCCATTTGCCTTTGGTTGCTTCCTCTTGATTGGCTGTTTCGGCAGCAGTAGTTATAAGTGAGCTTGGTAATCCGGCTAAATCTTCTTCCTTATCAATGATTAACTTATAAGCATTGGTAGCACTTAGCACATTGTTGCTGAATTTTAAAGATAATACGGAAAGTTCTTCGTTGATTTCACGAAAACGGGCTTGTTTTTCAACAGCTAAATTAGCACCACCACGAACAAAATCTTTATAGGTTTCTTCTAAGAGTCGCATTTGTTCTTTATCAAGTGAAAGTTTGTCTTTTTGTTCGTAAACGGATTTCACTTTTTTAAATAAATCGGGATTTAAATTGATATCGTCAGCATGAGCCGAAAGCTTTGGACTGATTTCTTCGGCTAATTTGTTCATTTCATCGCTATTATCGGTTTCACACATATTAAAAAATACCATTGAAACCGTAGTTAAGAGTTCACCGCTATAGTCTAAAGCTTCGATAGTGTTTTCAAAAGTAGGCTCGTCGGAGTTGTTAACAATAGCTTCGATTTCTTCTTTTTGTTGCAACATCCCTTCCTCAAAAGCCGGAAGATAATGCTCGGATTTAATGTCATTAAAAGCCGGAACACCGTAAGGCGTTTCAGGTTTTGCAAAAAACGGATTGTTCATATCTAAAACTCTTTCTTGTTTTTTATCTTTGCACGATATCGATATCATGCATAAAACTAATGTGGTATAAACTAATTTTTTCATCTTAAATGTACTTTATATTTGAATTGCAAATGTACATAAATTTTTTAAATGATATAACTCGAGGGCTAAAACCAATACATTTTATTCGAAAAATATCTATCATTGAATGTTCAGTCTCAATCGTTTCTTAATAATTATTCCCGGAATAGGATGATGAAGCCCTAAATTTTAGTACTTTTGCAAAAATTTTAACTCATTGGATACAAAAAAGCAATTATATATTGAAACCTACGGTTGTCAGATGAATTTTGCTGATAGCGAAATTGTTGCCTCTATATTATCTGACAATTACGCTATTTGTAATGACATTCAACAAGCGGATGTAATTCTAATCAATACTTGTTCCATCCGCGAAAACGCCGAACAAAAGGTGTTGAAACGTTTGGTTGAATTAAATGCTTTATATCGCAAACATTCTTCCATCAAAATAGGATTGATAGGTTGTATGGCTGCCCGATTTGAAAAAGAATTAATAAAGAAATCGCTCGTCGATATAGTAGCCGGCCCGGACGCCTATCGTTCCTTAGCTTTATTGCTGGAAGATAGTTATCAACAGGCAACGAATACCATTCTATCAACCATCGAAACGTACGATGACATATTACCCCTTCGCTTCGACAGCAACGGCATCTCCGCTTTCATATCCATCATGCGAGGATGTAATAATTTTTGTTCCTATTGTGTCGTCCCATATACCCGTGGCAGAGAACGTAGCCGTAATCCAAAAACCATCATCGAAGAAGTGAAAAAACTACTTGATAAAGGATTTAAAGAAGTAACACTATTGGGACAAAATGTAAATTCCTATGAATGGGATGAACACATAGACTTTCCCGATTTAATGGATCAAGTGGCAAGTGTGGATAAATCCTTACGCATTCGCTTTGCCACCTCTCACCCCAAAGACCTATCCGATAAATTGTTGCAAGTTATGGCTGCCCATCCTAACATATGTAAATCTATTCATTTACCTGCACAATCGGGGAGCAATGCCATCTTGAAACGCATGAACCGCAAATATACCCGCGAATGGTATTTGCAAAGAATAGATGCGATACGTCATTATATGCCCGAAGCCGGGATTTCAACGGATATAATTGCAGGTTTTTGTGGTGAAACCGAACAAGATCATCAGGATACTCTGAGCTTAATGCAAATGGTTGCTTATGATTTTGCATTTATGTTTAAATACTCCGAGCGTAGTGGCACCCACGCATCCAAAACATTAACAGACGATGTGCCCGATCACATTAAAACACGTCGTTTAGAAGAAATTATCACACTACAACAACAACTTTCCCATAACAGTAATTTATCCGATTTAGGAAAATCTTTCGAGGTTTTGATTGAAGGCACTTCCAAACGTTCTCCGGATTTTTATTTCGGTCGTAATTCTCAAAATAAAGTCATTGTATTTCCTAAATTACATTATAATATTGGCGATTATGTGAATGTGAAAGTTGAAAGTTGTACCACAGCTACTTTATTGGGAAGTATCCAAGCATAATTTACAGCATGCTTTCATCGGCAAAACTGTAATAGGCATTGGATGTTGCAATGATATGATCGACTAATTCAACATGTAGGATATTTGACAACATATATATTTCTTTCGTTAATTTAATATCTGTTTCGCTGGGTTGTATATTTCCTGAAGGATGATTATGGCAAAGGATAAAACCGGCCGCTTTTCCGGAAATAATGTGACGAAAAATTTTCTTGGGATCGGCAACAGTACTACTGAGTCCACCTACGCCTATGAGCTTTTTCCCAATAATCTGTTTATTGGTTTTCAATAAAATAATCCAAAATTCTTCATGTGATAATTCCGCTATGTTGGAGTATATATAATTATAGGCTATTTTACTATTGGTTATTTGCTTTAGCACGATAGCTTCAGTTTCTCTTCTTCTTCTCCCCAACTCAAGAGCTGCGGTAATAGTAACTGCCTTTGCCTCACCGATTCCTTTGTAAAGCATCAATTCCGAAATATCCAAACGGGATAATTCTGCCAAATTGTTATTACAATCGGCTAATATGCGTTTGGACAAATCAACGGCGCTTTCCTCTCTGTTGCCTGAGGCGATTAATATGGCTAATAATTCCACTTCCGACAAGGACATAGGTCCTTTAGTCATCATTTTTTCACGCGGACGGTCACTTTCCGCCCATTTGGGTATGCTTGATTTCATAGTGTAGTTTTTAATTTCTAATTATATGTATGGCATTATGTGTGTTCTTCTTCAAAAGCAGCTAACGACTCTAATTTTCCAACATCCCTCCAATCGCCGTAATTATGTATATATCCTTTGATGCATTGCTCCTTGGCAATGTATAAATAAAAATCGGTAATTGAAAAAATTTGCTCTGCAAAAAAATAACGAACGATTTCCGGCGAAAGTATATGTATGCCACTAAAAGCATAAGGTTTCATTACTCCTTTTGTCTCTTTTATGATGATTTTCTCTTGGCTTTTAAGATTATAATGACCGCTTAAACACATGTTTTCATCAAAAAGAAAATAACGTTGGGTCTCCCTTTCTCTGACGGCCAAGGTAGCTAATGCAGACTGTTGTTCATGGTAAGCATACATTTCTTTTAGATTTATATCGCTGATAATATCTACATTATACACAAAAAAAGCTCTATTATCGTTGAAAAAGTGTGCTGCTTTCTTAATGCCTCCACCCGTATCAAGTAATTGCATGCTCTCGTCGGAAATAGATATATTCGCATCAAATCGATGGGAATGGATAAATTCAATCATTAAAGGGGCAAAATGATGTACATTGATGATAATATCCGTTACACCCGCTTGGGTTAGCTTTTGAATGCTGTGTTCTAAGAGAGTTTTTCCATTAATTTCAACCAGGGCTTTGGGTTTATCGACCGTTAAATGTTTGAGTCTGGTCCCTAATCCGGCAGCCAAAATCATTGCTTTCATATACTTGTGCTTTTTATTTTTTTGATAGCGCTTTTTGTTATAAATAAACGATTAAAGGTTTCCTCTTTCATATTTCTAGTCAAACGGACAATAACAAAAGTAATGATAAAAGCCATGATAAAACGGAAAATAATGACCCCGGAATAATGCCCGCCCATCCCTAACATCAAAAGGGTGTCTTCGAAAATGCTGTGAAAAAGACCCATTAATATTAATGAATAAAAGATATCTTTAGGCTTTAGTTGTTTTTGCCTGCTTTCTTCAATTACCAAACCTCCTCCGTAAGCAATGCCCAGTGTCAATCCGATGATGGTGATAGGCAACACCTCTTCGCTGATACCCAAAGATTTTATAATCGGATGCAGGGCTTGATTGATGCGTCGCATGAATCCTGTCATCTCCAAGATACGCATGGCAAGTATCAAACTGAAAATTATACAGATAATAATCAGATAATTTTTTAACTCATTTAATATCCAAGCCTTCCAGGAAGGATCTTGTACCATAAAAGTTTTGGATAAATGTACAGGTTCTTGTAATACATGAAAAGTGGAATAGATAAACGACAATAGCATGCCAAATAAAATTCCACAACCGAAACGAAACAACAACATAAACCCAAATTTTACTCCGGCCTTTTGAGCAATTTTCAATTCGATGGGGAAGGTATGGGCTATTAAAACCATGGTAAGTAAAACCGTGAGTTGTGCCGAACTTAAAGGCTCCGAAAGCGAAGGATAGATGGCAAATAAGGATAATAATCCACCATAAATGTTCACAATCATGGAAGTAATCCATACCAACGACATTTCAGCCGGTAATCCACACAGTTTCATAACCGGATCCAAATACGTACTGATATAAGGAAGAATGTTAAACTCCTGTATGAAACGTATGATAATTGAAATAGGAATCATGAGTTTAAACAATATCCAACAGGTTTTTAAACTACGTTTAGAAGTATAAATCAATAAATCCTTAAGAAACTTCAAAGGCATGAATCGTATTATTTAACAAGTAATTATCCTTCGCAAGAATTGAAAAGCAAAAGTAGCTTTTTTCCTTATATAAAAAGAGTCGAAGCCACAAAATCGGCAAATAATCTCCCCTTTTCCGTTAAACGTAAATCGGTTTCCGTGAGTATATAATACGCTTGAGGGATGCTTGATAATTGTTGTTGTAAATGTTTTACATAGTGATTTCCTAATTGTGATTGTATATACGACAGTTTGCACCCTTTGAGGGTCCGAAGCGAGGTCATCACATATTCATTGTAACGCATATCCAAAGTCAGGATTTCCTTTTCAAACAAAACATCTTCGGCCGTGGTATGATATTGTATTGGATCGGATATGTTATCCATGAACGAAATATACTTCTGTATATCGGCAATATTCCATTGCCGATGTATCCTATCGTAGGAATGAGCTCCCGGACCTAAACCGATGTATTTTTTGTTTTCCCAATAGGCACTATTGTGTTTGGAAGCATAACCGGATTTGCAAAAATTAGATATTTCATAATGTATAAAATGATTCGATTGGGCAAAAGAAGTTAAATATTCATATTGTTCCATCGTTTCATCTTCGGAAGGAAGCAGATGTTTTTTATTTCGTACACTTTCGAATAAGGAAGTATCCTTTTCTAAACTTAATTGATAACAAGAAAGATGAGGTATATTTTTAAGTTTTTCGAGGTTATGTTTCCATTTTGACAAGCTCAAACCCGGAAAACCATACATCAAATCGACCGATAAATTTGTAAATCCATGTTTATATGCATGATCTATACAGGTTTCGGCTTGCTTTGCCGTATGTAAACGATTCAAGGTGCGTAAATCATCCTCATAAAACGACTGGACACCTATACTCAACCGATTCACTCCACAGTCTTTCAATTTACGGATATACTCTTCATTCAAACTGTCGGGATTGGCTTCGAGGCTTATTTCGGCGCCGACGTCCAACTTGAAAATGGAAGAGACGGTATGTATGATGTCTTGTATATGATTAATCGATAGTAAAGATGGCGTACCTCCTCCTATATATAAACTATGCGCCAACTCGCCCGTGAAATATGCTGAGCGAAACCACATTTCCTTCTTTAAAGCACTCACATAAGCAGAGATTAAAGAAGTATCGCATACGGAATAGAACGTACAATATGCGCATTTACGTACACAAAAGGGAATATGGATATATACAGCTGACATCTCTACATGTTACTTAAATTATCTTCATAAACATTCAAATCCTGAATGAATGAAAAATCAGGCTTGTCTTTTTTTTGCTAATTGACCGCATGCAGCGGCTATGTCTTTTCCTTTACTCAAACGCAGGTTGACCACCAGATTTTTATTTTTTAAATAATCTATAAAAAGGGCTTGCTGTTGCTTGTTTGTGGCTGAAAAAACGGCATAGGGATGAGGATTGTATTCAATAATATTTATTTTCACGGGAAAGCGTTTGCAAAAAATGGCCAACAAACGAGCATGTTCCAAACTATCATTCTCCCCGTTTAACAAAAGATATTCAATAGTAATCCGTTGATTTGTTTTTTGATAATAATATACCAAGGCATTGGAAAGAGCAGGTAAAGGATTGCTTTTATTTATAGGCATTATATCGGAACGTTGTTCCAAATGAGCCGAATGTAGAGAGATGGCCAAATGCACTTTAGATTTATCATCGGCAAGTTGTCGTATGCCTTTTACAATACCGCAGCTGGAAAGGGTAATTCTGTCTTTCGACATTCCCATGCCTTTGGCTGTCGTAATATAATCAATGGCTTGCATGACATTTTCATAATTCAAAAGCGGTTCACCCATGCCCATCCAAACAATATTACTGATGGGATGACCAAAATGCACCATGCTTTCCTGATTAGCCCTAAAAACTTGTTCATACATTTCATAGGCTGTCAGATTACGGCTAAATCCTACATGAGCGGTAGCGCAAAACCGACAGTTAAGTCCACATCCTACTTGGGATGAAACACATACCGTGCTTCGCTTCTTAGAAGGTATCAATACCATTTCTATCCAGTGCTTGTCATGTAATTGCATGGCATATTTTATACTGCCATCGCTGCTGACTTGCTTTTCGGCGATCTTAATTTTTGGTATATAAAAATGTTCTTTTAAGGTTTGTATAAATCCTGAAGGAAGATTACTCATTTCATCAAAGGAACTTACATTCTTTTTCCAAAGCCATTCAGAAATTTGTTTTGCCCGAAAGGCTTTTTCAAAATGAGCAACTACCCATACAGACAGTTGCTCATCATTGAATGTGCTGATATCTAGTAAGGGAATATTCCCCATCCTCTTAAGCTTTATAGAAAGGCATTTTAACCACCACGGCTTTCAATGCTTTATCTCTTATTTTAACAAATATTTCAGTATTTATTTTGGAAAAGGCTGAATTCACCAAGGCAGTTCCTATGGCCTTCTGTACCGAAGGACCTTGTGTACCGGAACAAATATGTCCGATCAAATTTCCTTGTTCATCCACAACTTCATACCCTTGACGAGGAATGCCGCGATCTATCATTTCCAAACCTACAACCTTACGGCTTACTCCTTCTTGTTTTTGTTTCAACAAAGCTGCTTTATTGATAAAATTCTTATGATCTACAAATTTCGTTATCCAACCCAACCCGCCTTCGAGTGGAGAAACACTGTCGTTGATTTCATGACCATATAAACA
>DHTG01000078.1:8822-9651 GCA_002411545.1 Bacteroidales bacterium UBA5266
CCTAAACCGATGGGTTTAATATCAAATTCTTTGCCGGCTTCAAATACCGCATCCCAAATTTTAAATGCATCCTCGTTTTTGAAATATATTTCGCATCCCCCCGAACCGGTATATCCCGTAGTAGATAACAATACGTTTGGAATACCGGCAAGGCTAAGGTATTTAAAAGTATAATATTCCATATCCATAATGGGCTCATCCGTGAGTTTTTGCATCACCTTCATGGCTAAAGGACCTTGAATGGCTAATTGCGAAGTTTCATCGGAAGCATTGTATAGCTCGGCCCCGAAATTTTTGTTTTGTTTTACCAACCAATTCCAATCTTTATCAATATTTGAAGCATTGACAACCAACAAATAATGATCTTCTTTGATACGATACGTTAAAAAATCATCCACTATCCCGCCCGTTTCGTTCGGAAAACAACAATATTGTACTTTGCCATCACTCAACACAGAGGCATCGTTGGAAGATACCCATTGTACAAATTCCAAAGCCTTAGGACCTTTTACATAGATTTCGCCCATATGCGAAACATCAAAAACACCTACCGCTTTGCGTACATGTTGATGTTCGATGACAAGCCCTTCATATTGAACAGGCATATAAAAACCTGCAAACTCTACCATTTTACCGCCGATTTCTTCATGCTTTTTAGCATATACCGTATATTTCATATGTCTAATATTTAAATTATTGTGTTAAAATTTTCAACATTTTCATGCGAATGCAAACTTACATAATTTTTACATGTAACGAAGCTGTTTTTATCATTATCTCATCAAAGATTAAATCCTCATAGAATAGAACAAATAAATCTCAGCTTTTT
>DHTG01000090.1:0-1978 GCA_002411545.1 Bacteroidales bacterium UBA5266
AATCACCTTATTTTTTAGGCAAACCGCTGTTTAACGCATTTTTAGGGGTCATTTCTCGCATTTTATATCTAACCTTTACTATAGCAAAGGAAGGGGGTAATAGGGGCAAAATGGGGCTGAAAATGAGGCGAATGAAAATTATGAATGATGAATGGTTTTCCGTTCCGAAAAATAAATAGTAAGGGGGTGATTTTGATTCACCCCCTTACTTAATCTATGCTAACAACCGAAATTTGATTGCTTGCGTTGGTGAATTCTATGGTTAAAAAAGTAGCAAGTTGCATCGGATATGGTAAGAAATTTTATATTATAAAAATATTTTTAAAGTAGCTTCGTTAGAGATATAAAAAATTGAAATAATATGCTTCGATTTGAAAATGAATATATGTTGTACGGATTATTGCTGATTCCTTTTTTTGTAATACTCTATCTTTATATTCAGTTAAAACAAAAAAAGGCATTGAAAAGCTTTGGCGACATTCACTTGATAAAAGGCTTAATGCCCGATGTGTCGCAGGGGATGAAATTAGTTAAATTCATACTGCTTTGTTTGGCATACGGTTGTTTGGTATTGGCCATTGCCAATCCCCAAATAGGTTCCAAAGTTGAGAAGGGTAAACGCAAGGGAATCGACATTATGTTTTGTTTGGATGTATCAAACAGTATGTTAGCTCAAGATTTATCTCCAAATCGTTTGGAAGCGGCCAAAAGCACCCTTTTATCGTTTGTGGATAGATTAAAAGGAGATAGGATAGGATTGGTGGTTTTTGCCGGTAAATCCTTTGTGCAATTACCGATAACTTCCGACTATGCGGCGGCAAAGACATTTATTTCAAATGTTTCTACCCGTTCCGTTAGTGAGCAAGGCACCGATATTGCATCGGCATTGGACAAAGCAGCCGCTTCTATGCTGCCTTCCATGCAAGGATTACAAGCTAAATTATCGGATAAAAAAACAAATCAAGTGATTGTTGTTATTTCCGACGGAGAAGACCATAGTGATGAAGCATTGGAAATGACACGTACCATAGCCCAAAATGGCATAAAAGTATATACCATAGGTTTAGGAAGTCGCATGGGTGAGCCTATCCCTGAAAGGACTTCAAGAGGGAAGGTGCAATATAAAAAAGATAAAGAAGGGAATACGGTTATTACCCGTTTAAATGAAAAAATATTAAAAGATATTGCCCTTGCCGGAAAAGGAGCTTACGTCTATGCAGCCCATGCAAATATAGGATTTGATATGCTATACAAGGAATTAGAAAAAATAGAAAAAACAGAATTGGAAGAAGTCGTATTCTCAGCTTATACCAATAAATATTACATTCCGTTATGGATAGCATTGATTTTATTGTTAATAGAAATATGTTTGTACAATAAAAAACTTATTCGCATGTCTCATTTTTCGTGGTTACAGTTAAAACGAATGGGAATATTTTTTATAGTGCTATTTGCCTTCCAGACATTATCAGCCCAAACTCGTGAAGAATTAAAACATTTACGTAAAGGAAATTCTTATTACTTTCAGGGAGAAAAATTAAACAAAGAAGCAAGCGAAATGCGACAAAAAGGAGGAGAAGTTAATCAACAAAATAGCATTGAAAAACAACAACAAGCTCAAAAAATGTATGAAAATGCATCTACATTGTATTTGAAATCCAACGAATCGAATAAAGATTATTATAAAAGCTTGTTTAATCTGGGGGCATCTCTCTATAAACAAGGAAAATACAAAGATGCGGCCGAGAATTTCGATAAGGTGGCACAAATGAATGCTATTTCCAAAAAGGAAAAGGCGAAAGCTTATCATAATTTGGGAAATAGTTTACTTCAACAGCAAAAATACAAGGAAAGTATTGATGCCTACAAAAATGCATTGAAAGCGAATCCTGCCGATATGGATACAAAGTATAATTTAGAATATGCCAAACGGAAGATGGCCGCACAAATGCAACAACAACAATCACAAAATCAACAA
>DHTG01000090.1:2153-3981 GCA_002411545.1 Bacteroidales bacterium UBA5266
CAAAATCAACAAGATAAAAATCAGCAGAACCAAGAACAACAAAACCAAAATCAGCAAAACAAAGATCAACAACCTAATGATAAGTCATCAAACGAAAATCAATCCTCAAAGGATAAACAAGATCAAAAAGAACAACAACAAAATCAACAACAAAAAGACGCTAAACGACAGTTGGATGCTTTGCAACAAAACGAAAGAAGAACGCAAGAGAAAGTGAAAGAAGCTGAAATGCGACAAACCAAACCTGTGAAACAAGAGAAAGATTGGTAATAAAAAGGAAACATATGATGCGAATAGGTTTAAGAATAATGCTAACATGGATGCTAATTTTTGTGGGGAGTACTTTGTATGCCCAAGATATTCAAATTAAAGCTTCCGCTCCGGATAGAGTTAGTGTAGGAGAACAATTTCGGTTAACATATACGTCTAACGAAAGGATTTCTTCCATTGATATTCCGAAATTTCAAAATTTTACTTTGTTAAGTGGTCCACAAACATCCTCCAGTTCAAGTATGCAGATTATTAATGGTCAAATGACAAGTAATTCGAGTTATACGTGGATTTACATACTGCAAGCGGATAAAGAAGGCACTTTTGACATTCCGGGAGCGAATATGTTGGTGAAAGGCAAAAATATGCGTACCAATAGTTTGCGAATTCAAGTCAGCGCAGCTCCTGCTTCTTCCAACCAACAAGGGGGAAGTCAAGGGCAATCCTCGCAAAGCCAGCCCTTCAATAAAAATGATTTTTTTATAAAGGCGTTTGTATCAAATACAAATCCTTATACGGAAGAACAAGTGATTATACATTATAAATTGTATTTGAGTACTCAAGCGCAACGTTATCAGGCTTCCATACGGAAGCTGCCTTCCAGTACCGGACTTTGGACCTATGATTTAAACGATAAAAATGCTCAACCTACACAAACTACCGAGACAATCAATGGTAAAAAATACCATGTCATGGATTTATACTCCTTAGCTGTATTCCCTCAAAAATCCGGAAAATTAAGTATTTCTCCCTTGGAAGTGCAAACCATAGTACAAATAGTAGTGCAACGCCAACAACGAAGCGATAATCCGTGGGATATGTTTTTTAATGATCCCTTTTTTGGCGGTGGGAGAGTTCAAAATATTGAATTGGAACTAAAGTCTGATCCCATAACTTTACATGTTAAAGAATTGCCTAAAAATAAACCTTCAGATTTCAGTGGTTTGGTAGGTAATTTCAGCATGAAAGCAAGCTTAAGTAGAGATAAATTATCGACTGATGATGCTACCAATTACTCTATTACAATAAGTGGAAACGGTAATATTCAACATATAGAAGCGCCGGAGATAACATTTCCGTCGGATTTTGATGTACACGAACCCAATATTATGGATAACATTCAAAAAGGAGCAAACGGTGTTTCCGGTTCCCGTACCTTCGAATATGTTATCATTCCGCGTAATCCGGGCGATTTTGTTATTCCTGCGGCAAATTTTTCCTATTATGATAAAACCAAAAAACAATATGTAACATTAAAAACCAATGAAATACCCTTAAAAGTTGAAAAGGGAAAAGGACAGTCAGGACAATATTACAGTTCATCGAATAAGAAAAACGTGCAAATAGTAGGAACAGACATTCGCTATATTAAAACAACGGATACTCAACTGAAAACAAAACATAATGCCTTCTTCTTAACACCCTTGTATTGGCTTTTACTGTTTTTGCCTTTTATCGGCTTCGTTTTATTTGTTATTCTTTTAAGGAAACAAATCGAAAACAAGAAAAATATGGCTAAAATAAAAGATAAAAAAGCCTCAAAACTGGCACGTAAACG
>DHTG01000036.1 GCA_002411545.1 Bacteroidales bacterium UBA5266
GCGGAATGATCACCCATATTGCCGAATACCATGGCTTGCACGTTAACGGCGGTACCCCAATCGTCGGGAATACCTTCTATGCGTCGGTAAGAGATGGCTTTTTTTCCGTTCCAGCTTTTGAAAACGGCTTTGATACCACCTTCCAATTGAGCCTTGGCATTGTCGGGAAATTCGGTTCCCAATACTTCTTTCACCCTTATTTTAAATGCATTGGATAACTGCAACAATTCTTCGGCGGTGATTTCGGTGTCGGATTTATAGCCCTTTTGATGTTTGAATTCGTCGAGCATGTCGTCTAATACCTTGCGAATGCCTTTGCCGTCTTTAGGTTCGATGCCTTCGGATTTTTCCATAACCACATCGGCATACATCATAATCAAACGGCGGTAAGAATCATATACAAAACGCGGATTATTGGTCTTTTTTATTAATCCGGGTATGGTTTTCGAGCTTAAACCTATGTTTAATACCGTATCCATCATACCGGGCATAGAACTGCGGGCACCGGAACGGCAGGATACCAACAAAGGATTTTCGGCATCGTCGTAAGCCAATCCCATGATTTTTTCCACATTCTTCATGGCTGCCCAAACATCGTCCATTAATCCTTGGGGTAATTGACAATTGTTGGCATAATAAGCCGTACAACATTCGGTAGTGATGGTCAAACCTGCCGGTACAGGTAATCCTAAGTGGCACATTTCAGCCAAATTCGCTCCTTTACCACCCAAAAGGTTTTTCATGTCGGCTTTCCCTTCAGCGGTTTTTCCACCAAACGTATAAACGTATTTAATCTTATTCATTTTCAATAATATTTAATTTATAGATGTTAGATATTCCTTCTTTTTCTCAAAGAGTGCAAAAATACAAAAAAATCTGTAGCATTTTTATGCTTATGCCTATACTTAGGACAAAAAATAAAGGTATATTTTTAATGGATTGAAGATGAGGAGGGGAGGAAAAATGTTTGGGGAAATAGTTGAAAGTAGGTGTGTTTAGTTTATTAAACGTTTTTTCGATTTGTGAGACGGTGTCTCATATTTTTTAATAACGATATTAAATGTAGTAACAGTTAGAAGTATGGTCAATATGAGATTACGAGGCAATTTTCTTTTGAGTCCTCCAATAAGTCTCATCTTGATAGAAGACTTTAGTATTTTTAGTTAAATGCTATCGTTGTTTGTTTTATTAATGGTTCAATTCTTTTCCCTGCAAGGTCAATATATTCTTTGTTTATGTCGTATCCTACAAATTTTCTGCTTGATTTCAAAGCCGAAACTGCTGTAGTTCCACTCCCCATAAATGGATCTAAAATTATATCGTCTTTAAAAGAATAAAGTTGAATTAGTCTATATGGAAGTTCTTCCGGGAATGGTGCAGGGTGTCCAATTCTTCTTGCACTTTCGGCATTCATTGTCCAAATTGATTTTGTCCATTCCATAAACTGCTCTTTTGTAATGGTATTTTCTTTTTTACCTTTTTCTCTTTTATAATCACCTTTAGAAAAAACCAAAATATATTCATGTATGTCTCTCAATATTGGATTAGCAGCACTTTGCCAACTTCCCCAAGCTGTAGAAGGACTTGCACTTGCTGCTTTATTCCAAATGATTTCACCACGCATATTAAAACCAATGTCAATCATCATTTTTGAAATATAATCAGATAGCGGGATGTATGGTTTCCTGCCAAGATTGGCGAGGTTTATACAAGCACGTCCACCATTAACAAGGACTCTATAAGTCTCTTTAAATGAGTTTTCAAGAAGATGCAAATATTCCTTTAACGACAAATCTTCATCATACTCTTTTGATACATTATATGGAGGTGAAGTAATCATTAAATGAACCGAATTATCGGGTAATTCTTTCATATTCTCGGCAGATCCAAGAATAAATTTATTCTCAAATTTATCAGGAAATTTATTTTCGTTTTTATCAATTATTTCTCTCCTTCCAAGTTCTGTGTATAACTTAGAATTGTAAAATTTCGAACTATCATGATTAATTCTTCCGTTTGTTCCGAAAGCACTTGTTTCTGTTCCGTTTTGTCCTTTCATTTTAGTTTCGGATTAAGGTTAAAAATTTTTCAGCTTTTGCAATGTCGGTTGTTTCTTGACTTGAAATTCTTATTATTTCTCCAAGTTTCAATTTAGAAATCATTGAAGAGAAATAATTCATATCGTTAGTTACAAGTTCTTTGCTGTTGTTAAGAAGTTGTTTATTGTTTAATATGGTTTGAAAACCCAATTTCGGGGTGTTTTTAACATAGTCTGAATTGGTAGGATTGGGATTTAACGACCAAAAGCCTTGTATTACACCCGAAGTTTTAAGAAAATCAACCTTTTTTATGTAACTCTCAGTAATGGGACTATTACCCAAAACAACTACGGGTATTTTTGTAGATGCAATTCCGGAAACTCTAATATTTATTGATTTACCAATAGCTTTTAGCATTGAATCGTAACGAAGTAAAGCAGGATTACCTTTATGTTGCTTATAATCCCCAATAAATTCAACTTTATTCGGTTGTGTAAATTTATAGTTTGACACAACACTCATTTTTATTTCAAAAAGCAGTTTTATGTTTTCAGGTTTTTGATTTGTGTGATCGGTTGTGCATAAAGCAAGGTCAGCACTCGATTGTCTTGTTAAACCTAATTCTTCACAAACCACACTATTAACAGCATAAAGTCCAAGTTCTTTTGCAATTGGTTCAAATATAGTTTTACTCCATTTTTCAGTATACTGTCCTATAAGAGAATTTCTGCTTTGTAAAGTTTGACCTTCTGCATTTGAGCCTTTAGGGACATAAGCAAAATATCCGTCTTGCAAATTATAAAATAATTGTTCCGGTGAAGCAAAGTTTTTGAGGGCTTCAATAAAGAATTGGATTTCAGTTTTATTGTTCCAAAGTTTCATAATGATTTTCTTTTTGCAAAGATAGTGATTTTATTGCAATATCTTTTTATCTAACAATAAAAGTTAAATTATTATTCTTTGCAAAAGTACATAAATATTCAAATGATTGCCGGCTCAATATCCCAATTCCACCACTGCATTTCCGGTAACTCTTTTATCTTATCATCCGAAAAGCGCTTTCTTATTTCTTTTGCAGGATTACCTCCAATAAGGTTCTACGTTTTTGCTTCATTTATGGTTTAGTTTTTTCAGTAGATCTTCCAAATAGTCAATTTGAACTTCTTGGATTTCCAATAATTTCTTGTTTTGATATACCAAAAGGTGATCCATTTTCTCGTTTAACAACTTAATTTCGAGTTCTGCCTTAAGGTCAATTTTATAATCGTGTTCAGATCGTTGCCTATCCTTTTGTTCTTGGCGGTTTTGACTCATCATAATAATTGGTGCTTGTATTGCCGCCAGACAAGAAAGGATAAGGTTTAAAAGTATAAATGGATAAGGGTCAAACGGTTTGCTGAAAAGCAACCAAACGTTTACCACCATCCAAAGCACTAAGAAAGAAAAAAATACTATAATAAATATCCAACTTCCACCAAATTGTGCAATTTTATCAGCCATTTTTTGCCCCGTTGTTAGTTTTGATCCTATTTCCGGTTCAATGTTCTCCGATAAGATGGAATTGTTTTTAATTGCTTGCATAACATCACGGTCGATTAATGCTAATTCACCCCTCTCTTGTTCTACCAGTTTAGTCAGATAAAGCCTTCTGTATTTGTTCAGCTCGTCAATTGATATAATGCTTTCATCTGAAAAACCTCTAAAATCTGTTTTTATCAGTTTAAAAATACCTTCTCTAATGTCCATTCCTTTGACAGACTCAGATTTTTTTATTTCCTTATTTGATATGTAACTAACAGGCATAGGCGTTTATTTAAATATATCCGTGCTGCAAAACTACACAAATTTTCTAACGATTGCCGGCTTTATGTGATTTTTATTACAAAACATCCGACGGATTAGGTATACGAAAATAACACTATACCCATTTATATATCTAAAAACCTGACAACAATCGGAAAAATGAACAACGGATGGGTTTCCCTCTAAAACAAACTCATCTGTTGACAGCTAGGCTTGGGAGGTTTCTTTTCTATGGGCTCCGTTAATGAAACGGGTATTTCTTTGACAAATCTTGACAGAGTCTGATTTTCCGTTCGGTTAAACGTTTTTCTCGTTCGTGCGTTTGTAATAAACAATTGATCTTTGGTACGGGTAAGGGCGACATAAAAAAGTCTTCTCTCTTCTTCCATATCGATGTTCTCTCGCAACAAAGGTGTAACTCCTTCTTCGGCACCTGCAATGAATACAACAGGATATTCAAGTCCTTTGGAAGCGTGGAAGGTCAACAGGGTTACGGCATCTGTTTTAAGGCGTGCCACATCGGTATAGGTGTCCAACAAAAGGGTATACAGAAACTGTTCCAAATCCGTTCCGTATTCCTTGGCGATATGGAGTATGGTTTCTTTCCAGATGAGTCCGGTCTCATCCAAGGTTTCTTCTGGGATGAACTTTTCAAAAATAAAAGAAACGGCTTCTGTTGTATTTTGTGTTGCAAAAACGTTTTCGCCTTCTTCACCAAAAAGAGAGACAAAACGCGTTTCTTCAGGATGAGATAAAAGAAAGGCCTGTTTCTCTTTATTGCTCATTTTGAATCCATGCCTAAGCACACCGTCTAATGCGATAACATCTTTCGGATATAGATACAACTTTATTATATCGGTAATGAGATGAAAAGGGTAGGTTTCCAAAAAAGAGGAGGCATCGCCGAAACGTACCGGTATGCCCGACTGTTTACAAGCGCCAAGCAACGCCTTGCCTATGGCACGGGTGCGAAACAACACTGCAATATCGGAGAAACCGTATGAGCTGTCCTGATGGATATTATTCCCTATAAGGTTGTTGAATCCTCCGATCAGTTCCTCAATTTCTCCGGTGATAAAGGCAGCTTCTTTGTATTCATCGGCTGCACTGAAGAGGCGGATTTTCCCTTTTCCCGGTTTATGGGCGATGAGCCGTATATCCTTACGAAGCATATTGTTACGGATAATAGTACTTGCTGATTCCACAATAAAACCCGAAGAACGATAATTCTGTTGAAGGGAGATTTCTTGTGTGTGGAAGTCTTCGCTAAACCGGAAAAACAA
>DHTG01000095.1:0-8041 GCA_002411545.1 Bacteroidales bacterium UBA5266
TAATTTTAAATTGTTAAAAACTGATTTAAAACTCTTTACCAAAGTTTACTTATTGTGTGAGTTTGCGTTTTCATTACATTTTTTAGCATCTTATATACCTGATATTTTTGTGCTACTTATTTACGCTTCCGTTCACACTATCGTTTCGTTATACTTACTTAAAGCGTAAGCATTTTTCTTTTTTGTTATATATTTTTGTTTTGCGGGATAATCCCGCTTAATTTTAGTTATTACTTCCCATACATAACAAACATTGTCCTCTATCAAGAAGTCAAATCCTATTGGTTTACAACACTTAAATAAATTATCAACTACATATAAAAACACAAAAAAAGGGAAAGACACGAAACAAAAACATAAAAAGAACTCTCTGTTCGTTATACATCCACTCAATTTTATTGTTAATATTTTTATCATTTCATTACTTCATTTGCGGACAAAAGTACATTTTTTTTTATTACAAAAAATAGTTTTTTTAGTAATATTGATTATTTTTCTAATTCTCAAGAAGAAAAATTTCATATTTGTAATTAAGGTACTGTCGCAATCGATGTTTTTAGAAAGAAAGCTCTTAGCTATTTATGATATTTCCTTTATTCCGAATTACTTATATCAAAACTATCCTTTCTTACCTCTCTCTAAATTTTTGCGGAATTTTAGGAAAAATAACATGTGTACCTAAAAAAAATAACACTAATGTCATTTAAAGGAAGATCTTTTAATCAATGTCAGATTACCGTTTATAGTAAAATATATGCATTACGGTTCTTATGCAGAAGTAAGGAGGCTACTTGGATTTCGCAATTTGTAATTTTTAATTCGTAATTGTTTTATGTAGTACGTGGGCGAAAAAGCTGCAAGAATCAAAATGGTTTCTTCAACACCTCTACCGCTTTGCGTATGGCTTCGTCTTCTTTATTGATAATTTGATAGAATCCTGTAGTATTAAACAAATTACGTGCAATATAGGCTTTTGTCCATTTTTTAATTTCTTGTTTGGAATAGGCCGTTACATCTTTTGCCGGCAATCCTTTTTCTTCTCCTTTGCGTACGATTTCCTGCACCATAGCATTGCTCACTGTAAATTGTTTATCAAATTGTTCAACGCTTTTATATTTTTGTAAGGTTTTGCGGTTCTTATCAACATATTCCATGGCATAGGTAAACACCACCCCTTGGTTAGACAATTTATTGAAATAGACAATGCTATCGGATGTCTGCAAAGGGATAAACCAATCGGGCATAATGCCACCTCCACCGTAAACAGTTCTTCCTTTGGCCGTTTTATATTTCAATGAATCGATAAAACGAATGCTGTCGGCGTTTTCCAATTCACCGTTTTCATAGCGATCAAGAATATCCACAAAATAATCTTCGGTCGATTTATTATCAAAGGGTTTTTGTATGCAACGACCACTGGGGGTAAAATAGCGTGCCACAGTCAACATCACTTCGGAACTGTCTTTTAAATAGAACTGTCTTTGAACCAATCCTTTTCCGAAAGAACGACGACCAATCACAATACCCCGATCATGGTCTTGCACAGCACCGGCCACAATTTCGCTTGCCGAAGCCGACCATTCATCGATGAGAATTGCCAACGATTGATTATCGTCTTGAAACAAACCTCGATTCGAGGCCTTGTATTCTTCTTTACCCACATGAAGTCCTTGTGTATACACGATTAGCTTTCCTTTCGGAAGAAATTGATCACAAATGTCAATGGCTGCACCCAGGAATCCGCCCGGATTACCACGGAGGTCAACAATGAGTTTTTGCATGTTTTGTTCTTTCAATTGTTTTAAAGCTTGTATAAACTCATCGCCGGTTGTGGTAGAGAAATTATCAATCAATATATACCCTATTTCTTGGTCAATCATATACGAAACATTGACGCTTTCCAAGGGAATTTTATCTCTTTTGATGTTAAAGTCCATGCGTTCTTTCATGCCGGAACGTAATATACTCACTTTAACCATCGTACCTTTTTTTCCTCTCAGTTTCTTGATGACATCTTCATTTTTAATTTGTACGCCGGCAATAGTTTTATTGTCGACAGCAATGATTTTATCACCGGGCATTAATCCGACTTTATGGGAGGGTCCTTCGGGGATAACGCTCACTACCAAAACCGTATCGTTTAAGACATTAAACTGAATACCGATGCCATCAAACTCACCGAAAAGCATTTCATCGTATTGTTTGGAATTTTTTTTGGTGATATAAGAAGAATGCGGGTCTAAGTTTTGCAAGATGGCTTGTATGGCTTGATCGTTCAATTCATCCACATCCACCTTATCGAAATAATAGCGGTTAATCAATTGCATCACCTCTCCTATTTTGGTAGACATAGTAGAGGAAGATGTTATGGTTTTTACTTGAACGGGAATGAGATAAGCACCAATTAATATACCCAATACCAATACAATCGATAGATATAAAGGTACATAATTCCGTGCTCGTTTTTCTTTATGATTTTGCTCCATATGCTGGTTTTATTATACCGATATATAACTGTTTTTACTACTTTTTATTTTAATAGGAAGGTAAATTTATTGATTGAACCTCTCAACTTTCCATATCTTAACACCCGATTATCCGCTTCATTCTTTTACATAAAACATATATTAACAAGCAATTAGCTCAAAGCAAACAAGTCGGAAGTGATTTTTCAATTAGATATGAGATATTAGTGTAATTTTGCAGCAGCATTTTACATAGGGCTAATCCTGCGGTTTGATAGAATAAGCCATTGTATGTCATCGAAAAAAGATAAGAGATAAATATGAAACGAAAAATTAAGAATGTATTTGCCACTGCCGATTACAATTGCTTTGCCTGTTCACCCCATAATAAGCAAGGATTGCAATTACAATTTTATGAATTAGATGATTACGTTCAATCGGAATGGATTCCTTTACCGCAATTTGAAGGATATCCTGGTGTGATTCACGGAGGCATACAAGCCACCTTACTGGACGAAATCGGTGCTTGGACCATGTATATCAAAGCCCGTTGTTCTGGGGTAACTTCAAGGATGAACCTTAAATATATCAAACCCTTAGATTCTAAACAGGGGAAAATTTTATTACGCGGCAAACTCAAAGAAATAGTTCGTAATATTTGTTATATCGATGCTGAAATATTAAATGAAAAAGCAGAAGTGTGTGCCGAAGCCGTTTTAACCTATTTTATGTTTTCACATGAAAAGTCGGTCGAGATGGGTTTCTTCCCCGAACGATACGAGGACTTTTTTGAAGATTAAGTCAAGGCCGATTCTATTTCCTGCATTAACAACAAAAGAATTTCTTTTTCAGTTTGCAAATCAAAGCCATCTACACTATAATTTGCTTTTCCTTTTATGCCGTCGCTAGCTCCTTGGTCAACAATAAAATGTAAATATTTCGATACTTCGAGATAACTTGGCAGCAGATTTGTTTTGTTGTGAATACTTAAAGCCGTAAGCAAACCGTAAGCTCCCCAGTTTGAAACCGTGGCCGGTATCAAATAATCGCATGAAACTACGGAAGGAATAATGAATAAAGCCTCTTTTAAGACGTCGTAATATTTACCCATTCCTATTTCATTTCCTCCGTCGCCAATACCGATGCTTAACACATCCGGCTGCAAAAATAACGCATCGATGGGAGGAGTGAATTCCGATATATCCGTTTTATTCATGGTATAATACTTGCCATCGCTTGCCCTTCCGCAACGTTCGACGGATAGGAGCATGACGGGATGATATTTTTGAAGCAATGATTTTGTATCGGTTTGCCAATCATACATTTCTACCGGAAATTCAACACCTTCGAAAAAGGCTTTGCTGTAAGAATCGCTAACAATAACTGGAGAAAATCCTATTTTTTGCAAGGCTTGACATAGGAAATAAGTACCGACAGGGCCATCGGTTTCCCCGCCACCGAAGCAATAAAAACCTGTTGTTAGCAACACATGACCACGAGGCAATTCGGATATAGCTTCAGCCGCCAAACGGCAATAAGCGGATGGCATTTCCAATAATAAAGTCGCCAATCCTCGGTGTTGATGTTTACATATTATTTGTTCTATTACCGACATACTAAAAACTATTAATTATGTTTATTGCTTGTATATACTGAAATATAAATCATACAACTCTCCTACTCTATTAGATTATTTTCATAATCATCAACAATAGTTTTTGCATTGTCGTAATCAACACTTGAAACAACAACACTTACGGCACCGGCACCGCCGGGGGAAGTGAGAAAAGGGAAAATGGTACCGTTGATTTCATCTTTTAAATACACTTTTATCTCAGCCGCTTCCAAAAGGTTTTTCAGCATTTCGGCTTGCCAAATGGTACCTGAAAACACTTCCACAGGAGTTATTTCATTATCTGTTTCCATAATCATTATTATTTAAATTTAACACTTAATGTCAACGCAAAAATACATAAAATTACATGCAAACAAAAAAAATAAATGTAAAAAAAAAGCGGGTGATTTGCATCCACCCGCTGACTAAATATTTATTTAATAATGTTTAACTCTTTACCTACTTTAATAAAAGCATTGATAGCCGTATCAAGTTGTGGTCTATCGTGAGCTGCCGAGAGTTGAACACGAATACGTGCTTGGTCTTTGGGCACTACAGGATAACTGAAACCTATCACATAAATACCTTCTTCCAATAATTTGTCGGCAAATTTACTTGCCAAAGCGGCATCGTAAACCATAACGGCACAAATAGCCGATTGTGTCGGTTTGATGTCGAATCCGGCAGCTTTCATCTTAGCTTGGAAATAATCGGTGTTTTCATGTAGTTTATCTTGCAGTTCGTTGGTTTCGTCCATCATCTCAAACATTCTGATACCGGCAGCTGCCACCATCGGAGGAATGGAATTCGAAAATAAATATGGACGTGAACGTTGACGCAACATTTCGATGATTTCTTTCTTACCGGTTGTAAAACCACCGATGGCACCGCCGAAAGCTTTACCCAAGGTACCGGTTATGATTTCTACTTTTCCTCGGAGGTTGTGTAATTCAGTAACTCCCCTACCCGTATTACCTACAACTCCTGCCGAATGGCTTTCGTCAACCATGACCATGGCATTGTATTTTTCGGCAAGTGCCAATATCTTATCCATAGGAGCCACATTGCCGTCCATAGAAAACACACCGTCGGTAACGATTAAGCGGAAACGACATTTTTGTGCGTCTTGCAATTGTTTTTCCAGATCGGCCATATCGGCATTGGCATAACGAAAACGTTGTGCCTTGCATAACCTTACTCCGTCGATAATGGAAGCATGGTTTAACGCATCGGAAATAATAGCATCTTCTTCGTTTAAAAGTGGTTCAAATACCCCACCGTTAGCATCGAAACAAGCGGCATATAAAATGGTGTCTTCCGTACCAAAAAATTTGGCGATTTTTTCTTCCAATTGTTTGTGTAAATCGGAAGTTCCACAAATAAAACGTACGGAAGCCATTCCGTAGGCTCTCTCTTGTAATGCTTTGATAGCTGCATTAACCAATTGCGGATTGTTTGCCAATCCTAAATAATTGTTAGCACAAAAATTCAAGACTTCTTTTCCGCTATTCACTTTAATTTTCGAGTATTGAGGCGATACAATGATGCGTTCGTTTTTGTAAGTACCCGATGATTTAATATCTTGAATTTGTGTTACTAAATGTTGTTGAAATTGTTTATACATATCGGTATTTTTTAATATAAATTAGCTGATTTTTTTAGGATGTAAAATTACATTAATTTCGCATACCTTCAAAGGGCATTTTTTATTTTTTTCTATACCGCTACATAGGGATAAAATAAGAAATATCCTCCCTTTTTCCGGAACGAAATAATAGGTATTTCTTCTTACGAGCCGTTCTATAGTGCAACATAAAAAAGAATAAAGCAATTAAAGCATATTTATAAAATATTAGACAAAAATATGTAATTTTGCATCCGTTTTCAAAGCTGGGATTAAAGGGTTCATCCATAAGCTAAGAATTTACTAATCATAGAGTAAAGAACCCTACTTAATATAAAAATGTATGGATAAAATATTAGTAATAGGTGCTGCTGGACAAATCGGTTCGGAATTGATATTAAGTCTACGGAAAATATACGGCAATGATCAGGTGGTAGGATCGGACAAACGTTCGGATCTTCCGGCAGAGATTATACACTCCGGACCTTTCGAAACATTAGATGTACTTAACAAAGAAGCCATGTCTTCGGTCTGCAAAAAACACGACATTAATATAATTGTTAATTTGGCAGCCATTTTATCCGCTGTAGGGGAACAACATCCGAAATTAGCTTGGGATGTCAATATGAACGGATTGATGAATGTGTTGGATCTTGCCTTAGAGATGAAAATGAAACAAGTGTTTGTCCCCAGTTCCATAGCCGCTTTCGGTCCCGGTACTCCTCTGGATATGGCACCGCAAGACACCATTTTGCGACCCACAACCATGTATGGAGTAACAAAAGTAGCCGGAGAATTATTGGGCGATTACTATGTAAAACGTTTCGGTTTAGATGTCAGAGGAGTTCGTTTCCCGGGCATTATCAGCCATGCCACCTTACCCGGCGGCGGAACCACCGACTATGCCGTCGCTATTTATTACGACGCTATCAAACACAAAA
Organism: Bacteroidales bacterium UBA5266; assembly: GCA_002411545.1. Lineage (GTDB taxonomy): Bacteria > Bacteroidota > Bacteroidia > Bacteroidales > WCHB1-69 > UBA5266. The sequence goes on from DHTG01000095.1 coordinate 6,646, forward strand.
AATACACCTGCTTCGTCAACGAAAAAACCAAACTCCCCATGATGTATATGCCCGACTGTATCAAAGCCGTTACTGATTTGATGCAAGCCGATTTCTCCAAATTAAAACATCACAATGGCTTTAATGTAGCCTCGATGAGTTTTACCCCGGTTGAAATAACCGAATCCATAAAAAAACGCATACCCGAATTCAGCATTGATTATAAACCCGACTTCCGTCAAGCCATAGCCGATTCATGGCCGGACGATCTTGACGATACCGCCGCCCGCGAAGAATGGGGATGGAATCCTACCTACAATCTCGAACTTATGACAGAAGATATGTTGAAAAACCTGAAAATTAAATTCGAAAAAGGATTATTCTAAAACATATCCTATATATGATATAAGAGGGGGGTGTTTTCACTTCCCTCTTTTTTTACCTCTCGTTTAAAAATATTCTTCCCGTTAATGCCATTCCAAAAACAATGACAAATTTTGGCTTCATTTTATAGAGCAAATGAAATATCCTATTTATATATATGAATATCAACAAGTAAAATTTATGATAAAATGTTTGACTTAATATAAAAAAGCGTATTTTTGCCTTCGAAAATGTATAAATTCTAAAACCATGAGTATGTGAATGGATTTACTCTTTAAAAAATTGTTAATATTATGAATACAAAAAAAATAATCATTTGTTTAATATATTTTGCTTTTATGACATTTCAATTGTCAGCGCAAAAAGGCAGTTGGACTATCGGATTAAATTCCGGATTAAGGGGGGAATTGTTTGATGCTTCGCAACATTATAGATTATATTTTTTTGGAAATAAAATTTCTTTTCCTCCCATTGAATTCAATCTTGCCTATGGAATTAATGATAATTTTTTTATTGAAACCGGGATTACTTACATTGAAACCAAAACAAATTGGGGATTTGGAACCATTGATTGGGGCATGGAAGGAAGATATTGTGCTCAATATAAGTTATATAGTTCTTTGCAATTACCTGTAAATTTGAAATATAATCTTCCGCTTTTTCACAGTAGATTTCATCTTTTTACCAAAGTTGGATTAAACATTCAAATACCTCTTCAAAAAATAAGAAATTTGAATTTCAATGCTGATCCGGTATATATGGAATACAACGGGTATTCATATAAACTTGAATATAACCTCGATATTACTGCTCCAAATCATCCTATTAATTTTTTAATTTCTACCGGTATAGGATGTAACTATCAATTTAAAAACGGTATAGGAATAAGTTTGTTTGGTGAATACTTTACGGGATTACGTACTATGGCAAACATACGTATTCTGTATACACTTGTAAACATGGATATAGGACTTTCTCCGGATTGGTATGATGATGAATATATTACCTATCGTGGTGATTATTGGTATGCAGG
>DHTG01000095.1:8262-9449 GCA_002411545.1 Bacteroidales bacterium UBA5266
AATAAAATTTAGACATAAAAAAGAGATGCCCGGAAAAACTCGGGCATCTCTTTTTTTTATGATCAAATAGACACTTATAAACCTAATTTCTTTTTCAAATTCTTTGGGATAGCATCTTTATGAACAACAATATTGATTGTTTTGTAGGCCACATAATTATAGGAAGCATATAAATATCCTTTATAGTCGCCGTATTCACCCCATGAATTTTTCACAATAAAGAATTTATTGCCGTTTTGGTCGGTGGCTTTTCCGATAATGTGTAAACCATGATCGTCGGTGGTTTGGTAATTATCAAACGCTTCCTGACGCATTTCTTGTGTAATTTCTTTTTCTTTGCCGGGATTCTTTAAGAATTCAGCCATTTTTTCACTCTTAGGCATGGCTGTCCATTTAGCGATTTCGGCATCAGCCATTTCCACTTTATTAAAATCGGGCACCACGGCAATGCTACCTCTTCTCAGGAAACCGTCTTCCGATACGTCGGCACCCCAAGCGATGGTATAGCCATCATCAACGGCTTTATCCATAATACTCAACAATTCATCCATCGGAATATTATAGCTGTTTTCACCTATCCAATTATCAGGTACTTCAACCGGAAAAGCGGTATAAAAAGGATGGTGAGTGAAAGAAGTTAAACTTACATAATCGTCCATATTTAAACCCGTGGATTGATAGAAAGATTGGGGTGTAAATTCTTTTCCCCTGAAATTGAATTTTTCGGGTTTTTCGCCGAGATATTCATTCAAAACAGCATTAAAGCCTCTGAGCCATGCCGTACTTAGTTTTCTATTTGGATTTTTAATCACGGCATCGAGATAGGCTTTTAACACGGCATCCAACTCTCCGTGTGCATGAATGGAATCGCCATAGTTTAAACCTGAATAAATCGAAATCGGAACGATACCGTAATTTTTAATAGCCCACAACACATCGGCAAAAGAACCTCCTTGACCGAAATTTAAATTACCGTGCATTCTTACGTATCGTTGTGCTTTTTCATTATAGGTATTCCATACGATATACAAAGGAGCTAAACTCACCGAATCTTTACCCAGACGAATAATTTCCGATTCTAAAAAAGAAATCGTCGACCATGACCAACAGGTACCGGCTCTGTCTTGCGATTTGACAGAGGTTGCGGGTAATCTTTTTATTTCGGTAAAAGTATAACCTTCTTTTTT
>DHTG01000093.1:0-16814 GCA_002411545.1 Bacteroidales bacterium UBA5266
TTATACATTGATGGAGCTACTACTTCCACGCCTTGGTTGGAGAGCCATTCCAATACATTCTTATGACTAAACGAATTGTATTTCACATAAATTTCGCCTACTACTCCTATGATAGGGATATTGTCGTTATGTTGGATATTTGCATCGAATTCAATAATGGCTTGTTCGAATAAGCGCAGCAATCCTTTGGTGCTTCTTTTCTTGATTAATGGTAAAGCGAGGTCAATGTATTTAATACGTAATTCCTTGGCAACACCTTTTGTTTTTTCGCGTACGACGGCGGCATAGTATAATTTAAAAATACAATCGGTATATAATAATGAAAAGAGAGCAATGGATAGGTTTCCGGTTATTTTCAATTTAAATCCGGGTTGTTCGTTCATCATGTCGTTGCCAAAGGCAACGGAAATGACCGGAATAGTATCGTATCCGGCAGTTATTAAAGCATTTTTAATAAGCGCGATATAGTTAGAAGCACGGCATTGCCCCCCTGTTTGTGTTATACCGACAGCAATTTCGTCGAAATTATAGTTGCCACTTTGCAAAGCTTTGATTATACTGCCTATCACAAGAGTGGCGGGATAACAAATCTCGTTGTTTGCATACTTTAATCCGATCTCGGCAGCTTCTTTATCGGCATGGGGTAAGTTCTCAAGTTTATAACCCATGATTGAGAAAAGGGCGGGAAGTAATTCCGAATAACCCTCTGCAAAATAAGGAGCTATGATGGTTCGATATTTTTCCGATTTGGTAAATGCGGGTAAAGTTTTAAAAGGAATATATCTTCTTTCTCCCCCACTGAATTTCAAACTTTCCACTAAGGAGCGTATGCGTAAACGAAGAGAACCGATGTTATTTACGTCGTCGATTTTCAAGAGGGTAAGGCTTTTGCCTCGTCGTTTTAACACATCATTGATTTCGTCGATAATAAAGGCATCGGGTCCACATCCGAAAGAAGTTAATTGCACAAAAAATATGTTTTCGGTAGAAGTGGCTACATAATGGGCGGCTTTAAACACCCTGTTAGGATATGCCCATTGTGAGATGCTGTGAAGTTCTTTAAATACGTCGTCGTTGGAATATAAAACAATATTTTCGGTAATAACGTCTATTCCCATATCGGCGATGCACTCGGAAATTTTATGTTGAATCAGTGGATCAATATGGTAGGGTCGTCCGGAAAGCAGTATGACCATGCGGTTGTTTTTCTTGGCATTTTCAACTATCTTCCGGTTTTTCTCCGCCAGGATTAATAAATAATCTTTTTGCGCTTTTAGGGCTTTATCGATGGCTTGTTTAATAACATGTTTCTCTATTCCAAGGTATTTAAGATAAGCAGTACATGATTTTCTTAATAATTTTTCGTTTTTAAAACTAACTGTCGGAGCATCCAAAGGGATGTTGTATTTATTTTCGGTATCGATGGAGCTTTTAATTACATCGGAATATCCTGCTACAATGGGACAATTATAACTATTATGTGCTTTTGGCGTTTCAATGGCTTCGAAGATTGTGTAAGGATACAAGATTCTATCCACCTTTTTATCAACCAAATCCATGATATGACCATGCATTAGTTTAGCCGGGAAACAAATGTTATCCGACATAATAGAAGTGATTCCTTTTTCATAAAGGCGATTGGTCGACACTTTTGACAAAACGGGTTTAATGTTGCATTCGGTGAGCAGCGTATACCAGAAAGGATAATGCTCATACATGCTTAATGCACGCGGGATACCTATGTTTAGTTGAGGTTTGGTAATGAATGTCGTGTTGCGGTTAAACAATAATTTATATCGTTCTTGATGTTGATTAACTCCTCGTTCGGAGTCTTCTTGTTTATTAGAATATATTTTCTCACAATTATTTCCAGAATAGAAGATATTGCCGTTGGCAAAGATAAATTTCTTTACTGTACATTTGTTTTCACAACCCACACATACCTCGAAGTCGGAACTATAATTTTGGGAGTGAATTAGTTCATCTAATGTCAATAATTTATTTCCCGCTTTATAATTGGTTTTGGCATACAGAGCAGCGCCATAAGCTCCCATGAGTTCAGGGATATCGGAAAAAGTAACATCAACACCGGATAAAAATTCCAAGGCTTTTACGATAGAGAGGTTGCGAAAAGCACCTCCTTGTACGACAATATGTTCGCCCAGTTCTTTTACGTCTTTTAGTTTTAATACTTTAAATAAGCAGTTTTTAACTACTGAATAAGAAAATCCGGCAGCGATATCGGCAATATCGGCGCCTTCGCGCATGGCTTGTTTCACTTTTGAATTCATAAACACCGTACAACGTGTTCCTAAATCATAGGGATTTTTAGCATAACAAGCTATTTTAGCAAATTCCGCTACGGGATAATTCAACATATTGGCATAGTTTTCAATGAAAGATCCGCAGCCGGAAGAACATGCTTCGTTGATTTCTAATCGTTTAATAATCCCATTCTCGATAAAAATGGCTTTCATATCTTGTCCGCCTATGTCTAAGATAAAACTAACTTCGGGTAATATTTTACGTGCGGCAAGGTAATGTGCTATGGTTTCAATAATGCCTTGGTGCAGGTTAAAAGCCGTTTTTATCAAATTTTCCCCATAACCTGTAGTAGTACTGCTGACAATTCGGATTGCTTTGTTGTGTTTATTGGCTTCTTCTTTCAGTTCGATTAATCCTTTTATAAAGGCATGGAAACTATCACCTTCGTTTCGTAGATAGGTGTTGAAAATAATGTTTTCGTTGCTATCGATTAAAACGATTTTAGTGGTAGTGGATCCGGAGTCTACGCCTAAATAGCAATCTAAGGAAGCTAATTCATCCCAATTAACTTTGGGTACAAAATGGTTGTTTTTTTTATGTTTCCATTCGTTTAAGTCGGTTTCGTTTAGGAATAAAGAAGGCAAGTTCCCTGTATCCTTGGTTTGAAGTGGATTACTACTTTTATTTTCGAGTAACTCCATTATTTCTGTTAATGGGAGGGTATGATTGTTTGTTGTTCGAGGACTTAGGGCACAACCCCAAGCCGGAATTAAGGCTGCATTTTCAGGTAAAATAAAATCATTATCTTCCAATGACAGCTGATTGATAAAAGCTTTTTTTAATTCGGGAAGAAAGGCGAAAGGACCTCCACATAGAAACACTTTGGGTTTCACATCGGTTCCTCTCGACAAAGAGGCAATCACTTGAATGGACACAGCGTTAAATACGGAAGCTGCTATGTCGTTTTTGCTTACCTTTCGACTAATTAAGTTTTGAATATCAGTTTTCGAAAACACTCCACAACGTGAAGCAATGGGATAGATGGTTTTAGCTGTAGTTGCTAAGGTATTTAATTCAAGGGTGTCAATACCTAATAGGGTAGCGGTTTGATCGATAAAGGCACCGGTGCCGCCGGCACAATTTCCGTTCATGCGAATGTCGGGCGATTTTCGTTTTTCAAAAAATATCATTTTTGAATCTTCACCGCCAATATCAATCAGGGTATGTACATCGCTAAACTTTTGTTTTATTAATTCTGCTGAAGCAACCACCTCTTGTACAAAAGGAAAGCCTAAAGATTCGGCGTAACCCATCCCTACTGAGCCGGTTATTGTGATATCTAGATGACAATTGTTGAATTGTTGATATAATAGTGTAAAGCTTTCTTTCCCTGCTTCTTTGATGTCGGTATTATGGCGTCGATAATCTGAAAAAATAATATTTCCTTCTCTATCAACTACTACTAATTTGAATGTAGTAGAACCAATATCTACGCCTGCTTGAAATGTGAGAGCCATAATACTTTATAAACGTTTATCCATTATAGTTTTCCTTTCAATGAGTTAAAATTCATTTTAGCTTGTTCGAGTTGGATGTTGTGCAGTTGTTTGTTTAAAATAACTTCGTTCAATGCATTCACTTCTTTTATATAATCATTTGCGGTAATAACGCCTTCTTCTAATTGTTTTTTACATATATTAACAATAAAAGTTCGTTTGTCAATAATTTGTTCATCGCTAACGAGTAAGCTGCGTAAGCTTTCCATTTCGTTGAGTTTTTCCATCATTTTAATCCGCAGACTTTGATCATAAGTTTGCTTTTGTGAGTTAATTAAGCTTTTTTGAATTTCCAAAAAATCTTTTCCGCTTTTTGTGGCACCCCAAGCCGTAATGGGTACATGTAATTTAGCCCCTACCAAATACATGAAACCAAATTCATTGCTAAAAATATTATAAGTCGGACGACCATAAGCTGCCGATGCATAGACATTAATTTTAGGCATGCTTTGTCCGATTAATATTTTCTTTTGACATTCCAAAGCAGAGGCTTGTAAATTGAATAAAGTATATTCCGGACGATTGCTTTGTAGCGAAGTGTCGGGCCATGCTATATCTGAGAGTACGAATTCGGCTGTTGTTAAATCTTTTCCGGTAAATTCTGATAAAGCTTTACGCAAGGATTGTTGTTGCATTAGGACTTTCTTTTGCTCTTGTTCAATGCGCATTATTTCAGCTTCTAAGATATAAACATTGCTTTCGAGAATAATGCCATTGGCATATAGAGCTTTGAGTTTTTGCAAATCTTGTCTTAACGTGTGTATGCTCGAAGCAAATACTTTATCATTTTCTTGCAAATATAATACGGTTAAAAACATTTTTCCTATCTCTTCTTTCAGACGGTATGTTTCAATATGCACATTTTGCACAGCAATATCCGAGCTGATGTCTTCAAATTTTTGTTGACTCTTTGCCATACCTCCATCCCACACTTTTTGTGTTAAATCTAAACCTACCAAGTATTGATCCTTATGTATTGGATTTTCAAACGCTAAATAGGAAGGACTCGTGCCATTTGCTCCCATAATTTGTATATTTGAAAAATCAAGCGTGGGGTGTTGGTAGTTCACGCTTGCCTGTATGCTGATTTCCGGAATATATGATTTGATGATTTGATTTTTTATTTTTCTTAATTTTTCTAAATCATTCAATTCTATCGATGCATTTGATTGTTCAAATGCCCACTGTTGACATTCTTGCCATGTTACGGTATTTTGTCCAAACAGTTGGCTGGATAAGCAGATAATAAGTATAAATAATATAAATATTTTTCTTAGTTGCATAGTGTAAATTTGACAATATAATTACGGAAATAAATATGATTTATTGTTTTTATGAAAAAAAATTCATTATTGTCTGACAAAATTCTGACAAAATAATCTACGTATCTTCTAAACAGTAATATCCGGCAATCTGTTCCTTACTCTAATCATTTTTTAGCATTCTTTTACCTATCTTAAAGCATAAATAATATGCAGAATGAGATGCAGTTAAAAGCTTTAAGAATATAAAATAAAAACATGGAGCCGTTTTTCGGAAAACGTCTCTATGTTTTATTTTTCTATAAGTATACGATTTTAAAACGTCTTCATGTTTTGAGAAAAACGTCTCGGTGTTTTGTTTTTCTAAGATGTTAAAATTAATTCTTTTTTCATTCTATTATAAATATATACTTATGCAACAGTGTTTTTCGGGTATAAAATCATTTTATCTAAAAGGAGGTCAAAATAATTTTTAGTTAAGTCAACGAAATGTCGCCTTTGTTATAAATAATTAAACGTAAGAATTTAATTTAATGTATATTTGTAGAAAATTTAATTAAAAAGAAATATCTTAAATATGAAGCTGTTACATTTAACAATTGCATTGATGTTTATGCTTCTGCCCTTATCGTCGATAGCCCAAAACGATAGCGTTTACATCAAACCCGATAAAATGCCTGAATACGTAGGCGGGGAAAATGCGAAAAATAAGTTTATTCAAAAAAACCTACAGTATCCTAAGAATCCACGACATAAACATATAAACGGTAAAGTGGTAGCCGATGTAATTGTGGAAAAGGATGGAAGTTTAAGTAATATTCGTATTTTGCGTTCGCTCGATCCTGATTTTGATAAGGAAGTAAAACGCGTCATATCGATGATGCCGAAATGGAAACCGGCCTACCATCAAAATCAACCGGTTCGAGCGCGCATTAACATTCCCATAGTTTTTATATTAACGGACGATAACTAAAAAGAATGTATTTATGAATAAAAAGATTGGAATTTTAGGTTCGATGCCTGAAGAGGTAGAGGAGGTAGTTTCGTTATTAAATAATGTGAAGAAAAGAGCAATCGGTCTGCGAACCTTTTATGAAGGGGATTATAAAGGTACAGAGGTGGTTGTAGGCATATCGGGTTGGGGTAAAGTGGCATCGGCGGTCAGTGTTTCGGTTTTAATTCATGAGTTTCATATTTCGGAATTGATATTTACCGGAGTAGCCGGTGGACTGCAAAAGGATTTACGTATAGGCGACATTGTGGTAGGGAGTAGGTTGGTTCAACACGACATGGATGCCCGGCCTTTATTGAAACGTTTTGAGATATCAACATTGAATCAGATATTTATGGAGTCGCCACGAGAACAAGTAGAGACTGCCAAACAAGCCGTTGAATCATTGATTCAAGATGATGATTTTTATGCACATCTGAATGCATTGGAAAGTTTACAGCTTCAGAAACCTCGTTTATTTGTGGGTGATATTGCGAGCGGAGATCAATTTTTTGCGTGTACCATGCAAAAAGAAGCCTTGTTGTCGGTGCTCCCTACAGTTTTATGTGTTGAAATGGAAGGAGCTTCGGTAGCTCAGGTGTGTTGTGAGTATGCGTTGCCGTTTACAATCATCAGAATAATTTCCGATAGTGCCGATGAAAATTCTTCTGTTGATTTTGTTTCTTTTATAAAAGAAATAGCCGGAAAATATTCGATAGAAATCATTAAGCATATCTTGAATCATTCGTTTAGGAATAAAAAAACGGGTTGATTAACAACCCGTTTTAGCACTTAAAGCTTAATTTTATTGTTTTATAAATTTTCTTGTGATGATGTCGTCCTGGGTATATATCTTCACGAAATAAATACCGTTATTAAATTGATTCATTTCAATGATTTCATAATTACTTTTTCTTGAAATAATAGGTTTTCCTAATAAATCTACAATTTCCACTTTTTGGACTTTAATATTTTTAATTTCAATATACAATACATTTCTAACGGGATTAGGGTAGATGGATAAAGAAGCCGGTGGTACAGATCCAATATTAGCAGTTGAATCGTATAAGAAATGATATTGCCATAAATGAATAGGGAATTTTTCGTTGATAGGAGGTTGGATTTTAAAGTCCATGCTCCAATGCGGGTTGGTAAAGTCGGATGCATTTAAGCCGCTGCCGCCGCCTGTTCCCACAAAGCCTTCGCTTGTCATTTGGCCGACAGGTTGAGGAATCATATCTTCTTCTCCTATAGCAGAGGAATCATGTCCTATGCCTCCTAAGGAAGGGTAGTAGGAGCTACAATAGTAACAATTGTCGAACCTTCCTGTTTTTCCGTTAATGCCACAAAAGTTTCCGGTAATGTTTCCGGTAATAGGATTGGATACCATATAGGCACTTTTCACTTTCCCGTGGTTTAAACCTACAAATCCGCCGTTAATACCCACGTTGTTGTCTTGATTATCTTTAGAACCATTAACAGCGCCGCGAGAGTAGCAATAGCTAATAATCAATCGATTATCGGTGGTGTCGTTAATGCCTACAAAACCGCCACCATACATTTCGTTGGCTGTAACATTTACTTTAGCATAGCAGTCGGAGCAAGCGGTATAACTGCCATGGCCTAAAAATCCACCTACAGCAGTATTTCCAACTACGGTACCCTGTTCAACGTAGCATGAATCAAATACAAAGTATTTTGCATAGCCTACCATACCGCCTACGGCTTTGTTGCCTGTAATATTGACATTTTCCAAAAAAAGATTAGCTACGTGAACTTGACGGGTAAGATCTCCTTGAGCAAATCCTAACAATCCAACATAGTCTCCATTATTGGAGCCTGTTATCGATACTTTAATGTTGCTTATGGTTTTCCAATTTCCTTGTATAGCTCCTTTAAAAGGATTGTATTCTGTTCCAATGGGAGTCCATTCGTGATTGTCTAAATCGATATTTTCTGCAATGAGAATTAATTCTGTATAAAAGTTTGTTACAGTGTCTTTACATTGTTGAGCGATCCAAGCTAATTCAGCCCCATTGGTAATGGTGTATACTTTTTTGACAGGAGTAACAGGGGTTATTGTTACTCCATCCCATTTTGTTTGAGCAAAGGAAATAGATGAAATTAAGAGTAAAATAAAAAGAGTATTAAATTTTTTCATATCGAATGATTTTTAATTATCTTATGTTTAACATTTGCAAAAGTAATAATTTTTTTATATAAAAGCAATGATTGAGTAAAAAAATATATTTCTGTAATTATTTATTAATGAACACTATAATTTGTTATTATTACTTAGAATGTGTTATGTCTTTAAGTTTATTAAAAAAAATGGCATCATTAAATGCATAAAATTAAATTTATTAGAATGGATAACCTACTCCCATGCTAAAAATTATATCATCCTTAACTTTGAAGGTATTATCTATCCATGGATGAGAAATATTATTGGCAGGATTATAAATTTGAAAAGCGGCATCGAGACGTAAAACGAAAAATGAAAAGTCTAAGCGTAAGCCGGCGCCTGCACCTAATGCGATTTCTTTATAAAAACGATTCCAATCAAATTCGGCACCTACTAAATCTGCATTTTTTCTAAAAATCCATATGTTTCCGGCATCTGCAAAAACGGCCATGTGAAGAAATTTGTAAATAGGGGCTCTGAACTCAATGTTACATTCAATTTTAATGTCGCCACTACTTTCTAATTTTGAAGATGCGTTATAGTAGGAGCCAGGACCTAAGGTGCGTAGTCGCCATGCACGCATGCTATTAGCTCCTCCTAAATAAAAACTCTTTTCAAAAGGAAGTGATTTTGAATTATAGGTAGGTACTCCTAAGCCGAAATCGGTATGTAAAACGAGGGAGGATTTTTTACCTATCATAATATTATATGCAAAATCAATATTAGTAGAGATGTATCCGGCAAAGGGTATTCCCCAAAAATTATATTGGTTGTTTTCATCTTTTTGTGCCTTGAAAAGGGCAAACATTCCGTAAAGTAAATTTCCATATGCATCGGCATTGAATCGAAGTAAATAATAGTTCTTCCGCTTAATGCCTTTAAAACTACTATAAATTAACTGATAGCTTGAACCAAGAAGCAAGTGGTCAGTGTATTTTTCTTGTATGCGTAAACTTAATGTTTTCAGTTGTTGTCGGAAAATAGAATCAGGATATATTTTTATTAAATTGATATTTAATACCGATAAACTATGCGTAATCCTTGGCGATGTGCGCCATTCATAACGAAACCCGGTGCTGGTAATAAACCGTGAATAATGATCTTGTAATTGGAAATTAGTTCCAATGTTGATAATGGTTTTTGCTCGTATTTTTTTTGAAATATTCTGTTGTTTGACAGGAAATAGAAAGCGAGAAAACTCCAAGTTAATATCGCCACCCACTTCAAAGTTTCTGAACATCCATTTTTTTTGGTCGTTTTCGTCACTTTGTCGTTGGAATTCGTTGGCGTACATTCCGGTGATTGAAAATATCTCTCCTGATTTAAAGATATTTCTATTGATATATCCAATATTGATTCCCATTCCGAAGTCTTTGCCAATATTTTTACCTAGTAAATCATAACTTATGTCGTTACGTTCCATGGACGAAAGAGAGACATTGCAGTTTATATATCCGGAATCGGAATCATAATTATTTTGACTTTCAGGTGTTTCGGAATATGAAATTTTAATAAAATTAAAATTTTTCATGTCGTTATATCTGTTATAGCTTTGTTTTGCCTCGTCGACTTTGTATAAATCGCCTTGAGTAAAAGCTAAGGGAAAAACCAGTGATTTAGGTTTATATTTCACTTTATCGTGATAGAGTAAACGATAATGATTAGTATCTGTTTTATTTACGATTTCGGTATAATAGATAGTATCCCTTCTGAACGGAGTGTTGTTAATATCAGTATGTATGGTAATATCCTTGATAAAATATCTTCGGTGTTTAGCGGCAATAATGCTATCATTTTGTGTGAGTGTGGGATTGTTTATTTCAACGCTTACCTTTACAGTGTAATCTGTTAAATTACTGTCGATTTTAAAAATGATGTAATTTTCCGTAAAGTTAAAATAGCCGTGATTGTTTAAATAGGAAGATATACGATTTCGTTCGTTGGCAAATTCATCCACGTCGAAATTACTTCCTACTTTTAAAAGACCATTAATCGTATCCTTCATAATAAGATCGTATATAACATCATCTTTTATTTTATATGTAATGTCAGCAATTTTGCAAGCTTGTCCTGCTTCAATGTAATAATTTACTTTTGCTTTTTTTCTTTTTGTTTTGATTTTATAGCTTACATTCGATTCAAAATACCCTTTATTTTTCATAAAGAGATGTATTTGTGAATTAGAATATTCGATTAATGCGGTGTCAAGTAGTACAAGTGGTTCTCCGAAGTTTTTACGCATCCATTGTTTTGCCTTGTTGTCGTTGGTAGTGTCGTTAGGTGTCATGGCTTGGTAAATGCCGGCTTTCCAAAAAAACAAATTCAGGAATTTTTTATTAGGTGTTGGCCTAATTACATACATAATATCATCTACAGGAATTTCCTTTTTATCGGCTATCACCTTGTTTTTGGTGAGCATATATTCTCCTGTTTGTAATTTGCGTGTAGGAGTGCAAGCCATAAAACATAATAGTATTCCTATACTTAGGAATAACTTATTAAATGCTTGCTTTGTTTTCATATATCCGACGTTTATCTTAGATCAATTATTTCTATATTTTGATATTGTGAAGTATTGAAAATGAATAACTGATTGGAGAGTTTAGGATTTTTGATAAAGGAATCGAAGGAGTATGTATAGGTATATCCATCGAATTCTGAAATGCTGGTTTTGGTTATTTCTTTTTTATTTTTTTCGATATAAAGTCTGACTTTAAAAAAAGCGGAGTTTTGTAAAGGATATAAATCAATAATTTGAATAGTAACTCCTTTTTCAACGAATTCACGAACAAATGCTGAACGGTAGTATTTTTTATAGTTTGCTATGAGTTTAATGGGATTAATCGCTATTTCATCGTCTTGAGGATCATACAGGGAAATGTTTACTTCGTTTTGTTCAGGAAGGTAGTTCCACACATTAATGGAATCACAATATACATGTTGTGAGGGTATGATTAATTTGTATTTATCGCCTTTAATCCATAATTGACCTTTCGTACTATTAATGGTTTTCCCTTCTTTTACTGTTTGTAAAGAGAAGTTAATTTCAGCGGAATGTAAAGATATTAACTTTTGTTGAATCTCTTTAAGAATAACGGATGATTCGTCTTCTTTAAGTTTAGTAGTTTGAGGTTGAGCCCACAGTGGATTCAAGCTAAGGATAATCAAACCGATTAAAAATAAATTACTTTTCATGATACTGTGTGTTGTTATTGATTATCTATATGAAAAAATCGAACCAAATACGAATGCTTCTCTAAACAAGTCCCAATTCTTTTAATTTTTCTTCAAGCATCATGGGATCTTTTATTCTTACTTCACGAGCTTTGCTTCCTTCAAAGGGACCTACAATACCTACTCTTTCCAACTGATCCATAATTCTTCCGGCTCTGTTATATCCTAGTTTTAGTTTACGTTGTAATAGAGAGGTAGAGCCATGACCGCTGTTGACTACTACATACGCTGCGTCTACAAACATAGCATCTATGTCGCCATCATCTGCTTCTTGTGTGTTGTCTTCTTGTTCGTCGGGAACTTCCGGTAGGTATAGTGCGCTTGTAAAGCCATGTTGTTCCCCAATAAAATCACAGATTCTCTCTACTTCAGGAGTGTCGACCAAAGCACATTGTAAACGAATAATATCGTTACCTGTTGAAATCAGCATATCGCCTTTTCCGATTAATCGTTCAGCGCCTCCTGAATCTAAGATAGTACGGGAATCTATTTTCGAAGAAACTTTAAAAGCAATTCTTGCCGGAAAGTTTGCTTTGATAATACCGGTGATAATATTAACAGACGGACGTTGTGTTGCAATAATAAGATGAATGCCAATGGCTCGTGCTAACTGGGCTAAACGAGCTATGGGTGATTCAATTTCCCGACCGGCAGTCATAATACAATCGGCAAATTCGTCGAACACTAATACTATATAAGGTAGAAATCTATGCCCTTTTTCGGGATTTAATTTACGAGCTTTGAATTTTTCATTGTATTCTACGATATTACGACATTGAGCATTTTTCAATAAATCGTATCGTAAATCCATTTCAATGCATAATGAATTTAATGTTCTTACTACCTTTTTAGTGTCAGTAATAATGGCTTCATCTAAATCGGGAAGTTTTGCTAAATAATGACGTTCGATTTTTGAATACAGCGTTAATTCCACTTTTTTAGGATCTACTAATACGAACTTTAATTCAGCCGGGTGTTTTTTGTATAATAATGAAACTAATACAGCATTTAAACCTACAGATTTACCTTGTCCGGTAGCTCCTGCCATGAGAACATGGGGCATTTTAGTTAAGTCGAAAACAAAAACTTCGTTGGAAATAGTTTTTCCGATGGCGATAGGAAGTATCATTTTCCCTGAATGTTGGAATTTTTCGGCTTGGATAGTAGAACGCATGGGTACTATTTTAGCTACTGAATTGGGTACTTCAATGCCTATTGTTCCTTTTCCTGGCATGGGTGCAATGATACGAATGCCTAATGCCGACAGACTTAATGCAATATCGTCTTCTAAGTTTTTTATTTTACTGATACGTACGCCCGGTGCCGGTACAATTTCATAGAGTGTAATGGTGGGACCTTCAATGGCGCTTATTGATTGTATTTGAACTCCATAATTTGATAAAGTGTCTTGTATACGAATTTTATTGGATTTTATTTCAGCTTCTTTTTCTTCTAAAGTACGTATCGTGTTAGTGTATTCTTCCAATAAATCGATAGTAGGGAATTTAAATTGTGAGAGTTCGGCATAGGGATCATAAGGGGTTAATTCAACAGGAGGCATGTCTGAGTTTTCATCAAAACATTCTTCTGTACTGTATATTTCATCTTCATCTATGCTTTCTTGTTCATCGTCAAAAATGATATCTTCGCCGGGAAGGGTCTCTCTATCTTCAATGACAGTAGGAAAATCTTGAATCGTTTCATGAATCATGATTTCTTCTTCCTCTTGTTCTGATGATGTTTCTTGGCATTGACTGTTTATTTCGACCTCATTATGTATATTTGTATCTGCTATGTTTGCTAATTGATCTGTTTGTTTGTCTTTCTTTCTTTTAAAAAATGAAAAAATTGATTTTTTATTTTCACTCTCAATTGGTTCTTCAGAATCAGTCACAATTAGCTCTTCTTTTTCTTGAGGTTCTTCTTTATGGCTAATGAATTTAAAATTGAAACCTGCAAAAACTATTAATGTTGTTAATCCAATAAATATCATTAGAAGGATGAACCCGATTAGTCCGATAGAACTTTCAATAAGCGATGTGCTGAATTGGTTGCCTATATCGCCCCCCATCCAACTGAGTCTTTGTGATTGATCAAAAATAGCTCCTAAAACAAGTGAAAGCCACAGTATGGAAATAATTGTAGTAGTCAGAGTTTTAAAAGGAGGAAGCAAATGTCTTTTGCTAATTAAATAAATAGACCACAGAAAAAATAAAAAGATAAAACCCAAGGAGGCAATGCCAAAAGAATCTTTGATGAAAAAAAATGAAAAATACAATCCAAGGATTCCTAATTTATTTTTAGGAATATCGTTTGTGGATAAAGTTTCAAAGAAATTGCTTTTATAAATAGAATCATCGGCTTCGAATGTGCTAAAAAAGGAGATGAAGGAACAAAAAAGAAAAATACTAAATAAAAATAAAAAAATGCCGAAAATCAAATGTACTTTTCGATTTTTGAAAAAGTGTATGAGGGAAGGTTGTACATGCTTTTTCTTTGATACCGTACTCTTCCCTTTTTTCTTTTTCTTTTTAACGACTTCCTTGTTTTTTAATATTTTATTCGCCATAAATTAATAATAAGTTTGTCATAAATGGTTCTACCAAGTGTTACCTTGTTTTTACAGTTAAAAACAAACATATAAATAGTTGATTATGTGTTTGCAAAAATAGCAAACTATTTTTTTTAATACAAATTGTTTTGTCTTTTTTATAAACATATAAATGTTAATTATATAAAAGAGTAATATTAAATTTAGATTAGCATACTTGTTCTAATTTTACAAGTATTATAGAAATTAGATACACTCTATCAAAGTGTTTAGGCATATGCAAATTATCGGGCTATAAAAGAAGATGGAAAACGTACAAAAGAGTCAGATTCTTCTATGGCTATTTTATTGTCATTATATACTAAATAAAGTTTGTTGTTAGTATATTGCAATTCTATATCATAAATGCTTATTCCATATATAATCAAAACATGAGCTTTCTTTCGATAGCCTGCAAAGTTAGTGGGATTTTCCCATTGTTCTACTATGATATTTCTAGGATATTTTTCAGTTTGTTCCATCGAATCTGTTTCAATGTAAACGATGGGAAGTATGCTTGAGTCGATTTTAGTATCTGTTTTAATAATCAAATCAATTTCTTTTTCAGCAGAGTTGTCGTTGGTTTGAGTTGAATCATTGGTTTGTATGTCTTTATTTTCTTCAATTGTCTTGGTTTCTTTTTTTGATTTTTTTGTGGGTTTTGGTGTTGTAATTTGTACGCTATCTTTTTCAACTGTAGGAAAAGGAAATTGAATTTTATCAATATTGGATTGGGTAAACTGTTTAATAACACTAAAATATGCAATACCGGAAGCAATAAGCAGTCCTATAAGAACACCTATTCCCATATACAATAAATTCTGTTTTTTTCTTCTTGTTAACTTCATTTATTTAATTGTAAGAATAAATGGCAAGCGTGTTTGGATTCCTTTTAATGCATGTATAGTTTCCCAATACTCGTAGTATGGGTATAAATTATTGAATTTTAGAAATTTTATTTTATTTGAAGTGCTAGTTTCAAACAGGGAGGTTGTAAGGAGTTCAAAAAAGTCTTTCATGAGAGGTTGTTCAATAATAGAATAGTTTTTCATTTTAGCTTTATCAGCTGCAATTTGGATAGCGAGGTCTAAACCACCCAATGTATCGACTAAGCCGATTTTATACGCATCGCTTCCTGTCCATATTCTACCTTGTGCTATTGCATCAACTTCACTAAAGCTTAAATCTCTTCCTTCGGAAACATGATTTACAAAAGTGTTATAAACATTTTCTACATTTTTTTGCATGACAAGTTTTTCATAATTGTTCATAGCATGTGTAATCGAAATAGCATCGGAGTTTAGATTTGTCTTTACGTGGTCGGTAGTAATGCCGATTTTATTGGATAGAAATTTTTCGACATTAGGGATTATACCGAATACTCCGATGGAACCGGTTAATGTAGACGGCTGTGCTACGATATAATTGGCAGCACAAGCAATGTAATAGCCTCCGGATGCTGCATAATCACTCATGGAAACGACAATGGGTTTTTCTTTATTCGTTAAAAAGACTTCTCGCCAAATAATATCGGACATTAAGGCACTACCTCCTCCGGAATTTATACGAAGTACAATCGCTTTAATGGATTTTTCTTCCCGTGCTTTTTTTATTTCGTTGGCAATATTGAATCCGATATTTTCGTAATTACCTTCATCATCAATGATATTTCCATTGGCATATATAACGGCTATTTTATGAGGTGCTGTATTATCTTTGAGTATTGTTTTTTTATAATCTTTAATGCTTATTCTATTATAATCTCTTGAAGCTTCGACTTGTAGTTTGTGTTTAAGAAAAGCATCGTATTCGTCTCTGTAAGCAATAACATCAATAAATTTTTCGCTTAAAGCCAAAGGGGGGTTGTATAAAAACAATAAACTATCGGCTATACGATTGATGGTTTCAATTTCAATGCCTCTTTCACTATGTATGGCATTACATATATTATTCCATGTTGAGTTTACATAACTTTGCATTTGTTCACGGTTTGCATTACTCATTTTATCCAATATGAATGGTTCGACAGCGTTTTTAAATTCGCCGTGTCGGATAATCTGTGCATCGACATCCAATTTTTTTAATAGTTTATTAAAGAAAAGCACTTCGGCTACTAAGCCTTTAAATTCAATGTTGCCTTGAGGATGTATAAATATGCTATCAGCTGCGGTGGCAAGATAATACACATTCTGTGCCATCGTTTCAGAATAACTATATACAAATTTTCCTGTCTTTCGAAAATCCAATAAAGCATTTCTTATCTCTTCTATGCTTGCATAGTTTGTGAGTATGTAATTGGCTTGAAGTGAAATGCCTTTGATGTTATTATCAGTGGCTGCTTTTTTTATAAGGTTTAGAATGGTGTTTAATCCTATCGTTTTCGGGCTGGTATTTCCATAAACGTTTTCGAAAGGGTTGTCTATAGAACGTTCATTGATAATTCCATTTAAATCTAATACGAGAACAGAGTTAGATTTAACAGGGGTATGAGAAGGAGTTAATGATGCAATCCCTATGGATAAAAAGGTTATAAAAAGCAGAATCCATAAAAAAAGGATTCCAACGATAGTAGCTAAAACAGCTTTAAAAAAACTTTTCATGTTTCGTATTTGTTAGATTTATTGAAATTCTCTATAATGAACAAAATTAAAATTAAAACGAAGGGTAATGATATGGTGATTCAAACTTGTCCAAGGATAGTCAACATTTACACCTTGACTTTCTAATTCTT
>DHTG01000093.1:17207-50205 GCA_002411545.1 Bacteroidales bacterium UBA5266
AGTGGACTTAAATCAACAGTACCTATATAGCTGCAATGGAAACTGGCTATTAAACTATGAATATAAGCAGATTGGTAAGCATCACCTAATTTGTTTAATTGTAAGCCTAATTGATAAGTGAAACTTTGTTGCATAAAGCGATTACCTATGCCAAAATATTGACTGGCATTATAGCCAATACCAATAAAGGGAGTTTGAAGCAAACCATAAGTGGCTTGTGCCGTTATTCCATGTCGTATGACAGCAAAGCTTTTTCCTGTTATTGAGTAATTGTGTTTTTTACCTGAACGATTTACTTGTCCTATGGCATCATGTGTTAGTATGATTAAACTAAATAGGAAGGGTATAAAGAAAAGGTTCTTGCTGATATTTTTCATATTTATGTATTTAGAATGCAAATGCTTTATTTGAAAAGTTTTATTAGCCTCAATTCTTGATTTTAATTGCAAAAATAGAAAAAAAATATATATAGAACTCTTTTTGCACGCTTTATTTTTTTATTTTTGTTGAAATATTAATAGCGAATAGTTGTTTTTTAAATTTATTATTGTCAACTCTTTAAAGAATAATATATTAATGTAATTATGTTTAATTATGCCATATAAAGAAAAAAACATTGAGAAATCATTTTTTAGCATTGGCGAAGTTGCAAAAATGTTTAAAGTAAATACTTCACTGATACGGTTTTGGGAAAATGAGTTCGATGAACTTAAGCCTTTTAAGAATAAGAAGGGCACGCGCTATTTTACGCGTGAGGATTTGAAGACTTTTCAAACAATTTTTTATTTGGTGAAAGAAAAAGGCTATACCTTGCAAGGTGCCAAAGAAAAACTGAAAAGTGATCGATTATCCGTCGAAAAGAATGCGGATATTATCCGATCATTAATCAAAGTTAAAAACTTTCTATTAGACATAAAATCAGAATTATAGTTTTATTATGAAGATTCTTACACTTGTTTTTAATCATTTTTTAGTAAATACTTATTTGATTTACGCTGATAATAATGATTGTGTGTTGATTGATCCTGCTTGTAACAACGAAATGGAAGAACAAAAACTGCAGGAGGTGATATCAAACCATAAGTTATCAATAAAATATATTCTGTTGACACATACTCATATTGATCATATTGCTGGTTGTGAGTTTGCGAAAAAGACGTATCGTAACGCTAAATTAGTTATGCATAAAGATGCATTACCTTTGTATGAAAACGCAAATAATTTCACTATGGTAATGGGTTTTAATAAACAAAATTTACCAGAAGTAGATGAATTTATAACAGAAGATCAATACATAGAGTTAGGTGAAGATAAATTAAAAGTCATACATACGCCAGGCCATGCCAACGGTAGTATTTGTTTGTATGCTGAAAAATATGGTTTTGTGGTTTCAGGCGATGTACTTTTTCTGCAAAGTATTGGTCGTTCGGATTTACCGGGTGGAAATCATCAAACATTATTAAATAGTATAAAAAATAAATTATTATCATTACCTCCCGATACAAAAGTCTTTCCCGGACATGGGGATGCTACTGATATAGCCTTTGAAAAAGAGAATAATCCATTTTTGTAAATACATTAAAGTAAATTTTATGCAAGATTTTTGTGAAGGATACGAAAGAAGAGATGTTTATAACAAAGAAATTACTGACAAACTCAAGATACATTATCATGCTATTTTAGAATTGTTAGGAGAAGATACGCAAAGAGAAGGTTTAATCAAAACACCCGAACGTGTTGCCAAAGCCATGCAGTTTTTCACCCAAGGATATCATGCTAATCCGCATGATATTTTACGTTCTGCCATGTTTAAGCAAGATTATAAGGAAATGGTAATCGTAAAAGATATTGAAATTTACTCGTTGTGCGAACATCACATGGTGCCCTTTTTCGGTAAAGCACATATTGCGTATATCCCTGATGGGTATATTGTAGGTTTAAGTAAAATTCCTCGTGTGGTCGATGCGTATGCGCGTCGTTTGCAAGTGCAAGAACAATTAACCACTCAAATTAAAAATTGTATACAAGAAACCTTAAATCCTTTAGGTGTTGCAGTAGTTATTGAAACACAACATTTATGTATGTCGATGAGGGGCGTACAAAAACAAAATTCAGTTACAACAACTTCCGATTTTACCGGAGCGTTTCTTAAACAGTATAATACGCGTCAGGAGTTTTTACGTATTATTGGAGCTAATTTACATTCCTAAAAAAAGAGAGATTGTTTTTGTGTCAATCTCTCTTTATAAAAAACAAACAAATGAAAACTATTTAACAGGAATATTCTTTAAAGTAGCTAATAAGAAATTCCAAAATTTTTCTACACTTTCGATATGTACTCTTTCGTCGGGAGAGTGAGGATTACGAATGGTAGGGCCGAAAGAAATCATATCCCAATTAGGATACACTCCACCTAAGAGTCCACATTCCAATCCGGCGTGGATAGCTTTGATTTCAGGAGTTTTTCCATATAAATCTTGATATGTTTTTTGCATGGTTTTCAAGATTGGTGAATTCATGTTGGGTTTCCATCCCGGATATGCCCCTGATAAAGTGATTTTTGCTTGTGCCAATTCAGCTATGGATGTCATTTTTTCGCCAACAGCTTCTTTGGCTGAATCAACAGAGCTACGTAATAGGCACATTATCCTTACTTTTCCGTTTTCGGATTTTACAATGGCTAGGTTGGTTGAGGTTTCTACCAAACCTTCCATCGAGTCGCTCATTCGCATTACGCCATTTGGTAAAGCATATACTACATTGATTATCGTTTCCTGACATACACTTCCCATAACGATAGAAGGCATTTCAGTGGCTTTCGCTTCAATAGCGAGATTAGGTTCCGTACCTGAAAATTCATTTTGGATGATAGATGTAAATTCCTTAATACATGCGGTAAATGCATTTACCTTTTCTGCCGGAACGACTACTTTGGCAAATGCTTCGCGAGGGATGGCGTTACGTAAACTTCCTCCGTCTATGGAGGCAATACGTATTCCGTATTCACGTACAAGGCTCTTTAATAAACGAATAATGATTTTGTTGGCATTAGCGCGGCCTAAATTGATGTCCATTCCTGAATGTCCGCCTTTTAATCCGGTAACAGCAATGTTAAATGCTTTCATCCCTTCGGGGACAGCTACTTCTTTATAATCAATTTCTATGGTAGCATCTAAACCTCCGGCACAACCTACATATAATTCTCCTTCATCTTCTGAGTCGAGGTTTATTAAGATATCTCCTTGGAACATATTTGGTTTTAGTCCGAAAGCACCCGTCATACCGGTTTCTTCATCAACGGTAACAAGTACTTCAATCGGACCGTGTTCAATATCGTTCGATGCTAATACAGCCATAGCGGCGGCACATCCAATACCATTATCGGCACCCAGTGTGGTTCCGTTTGCTCTTACCCAGCCATCGGTACCGATTACGGGTTCTATGGGGTCTTTGGTGAAATCGTGCACTTTATCCGAATTTTTTTGCGGCACCATATCTATATGTCCCTGTAGTATTACACCTTTGCGATTTTCCATGCCCTTTGTGGCGGGTTTACTGAAAATCAAATTCCCTGTTTCGTCTTGTACTACTTGGATGTTTTTTTGTTTAGCCCAATCCAACATATATGCTAATATCTTCTCTTCGTGTTTGGAAGGGTGAGGAATGCTGCATATTTTACTAAAGTTTTCCCACAATAATTGGGGTTTTAAATTTGACAAATTACTCATGTTTTTTTATTTTGATTATGTTAATATTATTTCCGTATGAAATTAGCAACGGGAAAAGACAAAACTTTATTTTAAAGAAGGAAGAATAAATTCAAATTAAATAATGTATATATCTTATGCAAAAGATAAGAATAAAGAAGAATGATTGTTTGTTTATAGTACAATTTTCACCGTCAATCCTCTGTTGAGCATAGTGTTGGCTATAGGCTCCAGTTTGGAATAAGCTCCATGCATCACATCGCATTTGCCATGGTTATGGGTGATAAATGCACACTGAAACGCTTGTTCGTAGGTGTGATGACAAAGCTCCATCAGTGTTTCGATTACAAATTCAAAGGTATTATGATCGTCATTGATAAGCAGAAGCGTATAAATGTCGTCTAATAATGCAATGTCTTCTTCCTCGGGTAGATGATGTGTTTTTTCTTTATTCATAACATCTTTACCAATCATCGTTTATTTCTTCTTCGGGTTCCATGCCTGTTTCTAAATTTTCCATAAGTGCTTTAACGCCTTCGTCGACTTGTCGTAAATGTTCGAAGCGTATTGGAATCCAATCTTTACGCGATTGGTCTAACCATATCTCTATAGGCAGGTTAGAGGCTCCTCTTAGATTAAAATCGGTAATGGTATAGCGGTAACGGTCGGGACGGGTTTCTATTTTTAAATTATAATACACCAATCCTGCCATAACAAATGATTTTCCGTCTTTGGAAGGGGTTGTTATTTTAATGCTTGATGAGCATTCGATGACGTTGTTTTCGGCATCGGCTTTTTTAATGACTTGTGAAGGGTTTTTATAATATTTCTTCACCCATGCGTATGCTCGTTGATATAAATCCTCGGCACTCCCTTTCATGGGAATTGCATATTGATATGTAATCAATTGTGTATGTTCATCAATCGGAAGCAGAGGAGGTAGTATGGAATCTTTTTTTTGTCCTATCACAAAGGATGTTTGTAATGATAATAAGAAACAAATCAGAAAAGCTTTACTCGTAAATCTCATCATAAATCAACTTTTTCTTTTTCTAACGTAAGTTCTATAGTAAAAATTATATATATGTTTATCATCGCTGGGATGAAAAACATTTTCCACTAAGTTCCATTCATTAAAATCGATAGGAGGGAAAAAAGCGTCGGCATGTGGGAATTCGGTATCCATGGATGTAATATAAAGTTTATCGCTTAAGGGATAGAACTGACGATAAATGGATGCTCCTCCTATAATAAAATTTTCTTCATCTTTATTACACAGGTCTATAGCTTCGTTTATGGAGTAGGCCATGGCACATCCCGGATAGGATATTGCTTTGTTTAGAGTTAAAACAATATTCCTCCGACGGGGTAGGGGCTTAACAGGGAGTGAAAGATAGGTGTTTTCACCCATTATTACGGTATGTCCGGAGGTGATTTCTTTAAAGCGTTTTAAGTCGTCGGAAAGATGACAGAGCAATTGGTTGCATTGTCCTATTTCCAAGTTTTTTCCGGTGGCAACAATGATTGAGAACATGGGCTTAGCTTTTATGAGATGTTAGATTTTAATAATTGATACAGTCTGTATTCGATTTCGTCGATGGCAATACGCTCTTGTTTCATGCTATCGCGTTCGCGCAGTGTAACCGTATTATTTTCCAGTGTTTCGTTATCGACAGTAATGCAAAAGGGAGTGCCTATGGCATCTTGCCTGCGATATCGTCGGCCGATAGCATCTTTTTCGTCGTATTGACACATAAAATTCGTTTGCAAGGTGGTGAGTATCTCTCTGGCCTTTTCGGGCATGCCGTCTTTCTTCACCAAAGGTAGGATAGCCACTTTCACGGGGGCAAGTATAGGGGGTATTTTCAGTAGCGTTCTGCTGCTATTGTCAGGAAGTATTTCTTCGGTAAACGCATTACTGAGGATAGCTAAAAACATCCTATCCAAGCCAATAGAGGTTTCGATTACGTAAGGAACATAGCTTTCGTTGGTTTCGGGATCGAAGTATTGTAGTTTTTTACCTGAATGCTGTTGATGTGCTTTTAGGTCGAAATCGGTGCGGGAGTGTATGCCTTCGAGTTCTTTGAATCCGAAAGGGAATTTAAATTCGATATCGGTAGCGGCGTTGGCGTAGTGGGCCAATTTTTCATGGTCATGGTAGCGATACATTTCTTTACTTATGCCTAGGGATTCATGCCAACGTATACGTGTATGTTTCCAGTAATCAAACCATTGTAGTTCGTCGCCGGGGCGAACAAAGAATTGCATCTCCATTTGTTCGAATTCTTTCATACGAAAGATGAATTGACGGGCAACAATTTCATTCCGAAATGCTTTTCCAACTTGTGCTATGCCGAAGGGGATTTTCATGCGGGCAGTTTTCAGTACATTTAGATAATTTACAAAAATGCCCTGTGCAGTTTCAGGACGTAGATAAATGGTGTCGGTTCCTTCGGCAACAGAGCCCATCTGCGTGGCAAACATTAAATTGAATTGGCGTACATCGGTCCAATTACGGCTACCGGAAATCGGGCAGACAATGTCTAAATCAAGTATTAATTGCTTTAATTCCTGCCAGTTGCTGTTTTCCATGCAGGAGATAAAACGGCTTTGCACCTCGTTGATTTTGCTTTGATATTCCAGTACGCGCGCATTGGTTTGTCGAAACATGCTTTCGTCGAAGGCTTCGAAGCGTTTAGAGGCTTTTTCGATTTCTTTTTCGATTTTTTCTTCTATTTTCTGTAGATAGTCTTCAATAAGCACGTCGGCGCGATAACGTTTTTTGCTGTCTTTGTTATCGATCAGCGGGTCGTTGAAAGCATCGACATGACCCGAAGCTTTCCATATCTTAGGATGCATAAAGATGGCACTGTCTATACCGACTATATTTTCATGCATTTGCACCATGGTTTTCCACCAATAGTTGCGAATGTTGTTTTTCAGTTCGCAGCCGTAGGGACCGTAGTCGTACACTGCACTTAAACCGTCATATATTTCACTCGATGGGAATATATAGCCGTATTCTTTTGCATGGGCTATAATTTTTTTAAATAAATCGTCCTTGTTTGCCATCTGATTATGCTAAAAAGTTTTGGTCTGCAAAAGTACATAAAAATGTGAAATTAGAGCAAGCCTCTTGCAATTGCTTGCTTCTTTTTGTTGAGGGGTTCGCAACTCAGCCCGTAATATGTGTGTTTTTTATATTAATGGTTTGCTATCTTTTCGTTTTATTTCGATGTAAGAAATGCTGTTTATGTCAATTCATATAAATAATGTTAAATGAACAGCCGTTTATGTTATGGAATATTTGGCTTACATTTGCTTTGAATAAGCTATTTTTTTTTGGATGAAAAGAGGGGTTTTTTAATGCATTTTGGAAGAAAGTTGAAAATGATGCGCAACAAGTTTAAAACGTTGCGCAACAAATTTTTTTTGTTGCGCAAGAAATGATCAAATGTTGCGCAAGAAATGAAACATTGTTGCGCAACAAATTAAACCTCCTTGCGCATGAAATTGAAAAGTCGTGAAAATGGGTTTAAATGTAACACTCGGCAAAAACAGGTAATTTGTATACATTATTTAAAATCTATGTTTATCCCACGCTTCGTTTTAGGAATAAATTTTTCAATGCGGGGACGTAGTCTTTATCGGTAAACAATTTGATGCAGTCTATTCCTGTTTTTTGAAAGATTTCTTGCAGTGATTTATCTTTTTCTATCCACCATTGTTGATAATGTTTTCTAAACGCCGGGTCGGAGGTATCGATCAACGAAACCTTTCCTGATTCGGCATCTTTAATTTGCATCAATCCCATGGGATGTAGTTGATTTTCGCCTTGGTCGCGCGTTTGTATGGCTACGATATCGTGTTTGTTTTTGGCTATTTTCAGGGCTTGTTCGAAGTCGTTGTCGAGGAAGTCGGAAATGACAAAGGCGGTACAGCGTTTTTTGATGGCATTGTTAAGGTAACGCAATGCTTCGGCAATATTTGTTTTACGTTGTTCGGGTTGGTGATGTAGTAGTTCACGTATAATTCGTAGAATATGAGTACGTCCTTTTTGAGGAGGAATGAATTTTTCGACCGTATTGCTGAAGAAAATAACTCCTACTTTGTCGTTGTTGGTAATGGCCGAGAAGGATAATACTGCGGCTAATTCGGTGATCATTTCTTTTTTGTACATACCTCTGGTTCCAAAAAGATTAGATGCACTTACATCGAGGAGGAGCATTACGGTTAATTCGCGCTCTTCTTCGAAGATTTTTACGTATGGATGATTGAAACGCGCCGTAACATTCCAGTCGATGGAGCGAATGTCGTCGCCGTATTGATATTCTCTTACTTCGCTGAAAGCCATTCCTCTTCCTTTAAATGCACTGTGATATTGTCCGGAAAAGACTTGTTGTGTAAGCCTTCGGGTACGAATTTCTATCTTTCTAACTTTTTTTAGTAAGTCTGATGAGTCCATATTGATGTAATCGCTTTAGGATGTGCTTTAAAAGATTTATAATGAGTTGAATTTTTAAGGAACTTCAATGGTATTGAGTATTGTATTGACAATATCGTCGGTGCTTATGTTTTCGGCTTCCGCTTCATAGGTAAGTCCGATGCGATGACGCATTACGGGTAGACATACAGCGCGAATGTCTTCAGGAATCACATAGCCACGTCGTTTGATAAAGGCAAAGGCTTTGGCTGCCAATGCTAAATTGATAGATGCACGAGGCGATGCTCCATAGTTTATCATATTTTCAAATTTTTTCAATCCGTATTGTGAGGGATAACGAGAGGCAAATACAATGTCGGTGATATAGTTCTCAATTTTTTCATCTACATACACTTCTCTGACCACTTCGCGTGCGTGGATAATGTCTTCGGATTTTAAGCAAGGACTGCTTTGTTTGTTCTCGCAGCCAATGTTTTGACGTAGAATTTGTTTTTCTTCCTCTTTGCTGGGATAGCCTATGACTACTTTCAGCATAAAGCGGTCGAGTTGAGCTTCGGGTAAAGGATAGGTTCCTTCTTGTTCGATAGGGTTTTGCGTGGCCATTACTAGAAAAGGCTCGATAAGCTTGTACGACATTTCGCCTAAGGTAACCTGCCGTTCCTGCATGGCTTCTAACAGGGCGCTTTGTACTTTAGCCGGAGCTCTGTTGATTTCGTCGGCAAGGATGAAGTTGGCAAATATGGGACCCTTCTTGACGACAAATTCTTCGTTCTTTTGACTGTAAATCATAGTACCTATTAAATCGGCAGGAAGAAGGTCGGGCGTAAATTGTATTCGACTGAATTTGGCTTGGATAATTTGAGCTAATGATTTAATGGCTAATGTTTTTGCTAATCCGGGGACGCCTTCTAACAAAATATGTCCGTTCGATAGCAAGCCTATAAATAATTGTTCGAGCATGGCTCGTTGACCTACAATTACTTTATTCATCTCCATGTTGATAATATCAACAAAAGAACTTTCTCTTTGAATGCGTTCGTTTAATTCTTTTATGTCTACTGTATTTGTCATAGCGATGTATTTTATATTAATGTGTTTATGAAAAACATACTTACTAACGTAATCCTTTTAAGAATTATTTTTAAAAAATTCTTTTTTTTTAGGGGCGATGTAGTAATGTAAGGTGTAATAAGCAGGTTTTTAGAAGGAGACACCCAGTTTGAAGCCGGCTGTTAAGGCAAAGATA
Source organism: Bacteroidales bacterium UBA5266 (assembly GCA_002411545.1). Taxonomy (GTDB): domain Bacteria; phylum Bacteroidota; class Bacteroidia; order Bacteroidales; family WCHB1-69; genus UBA5266. Next base: position 26,605 of record DHTG01000093.1, read on the forward strand.
GATTCCGGATTGAAGCCTATATAGCCGTGATGATAATTGCTGTGATTTGCATTGCCCACACCTAATCCCATTCCGGCAAAGATGTCGAAAACAAACCATTTTTGAACCCATTCATAGCCTCCAACCGAGAGGATCGCTAAACGTGCAACCGAAAGACGTTCAAGTTGTGATGAGGTGTTGTAATAATTATAGGTGTAAGAAGAGAAGGCTAATTCGGGTTTTACATACCATCCTTGGAGTAGACTATTTTTTTTGGAAGAAAAAATATATTTATATGCCAACCGACAAAGGGCTCCTTTCGCATGGTTGTGTTTCAACATATCGAAACCTGCACCGATGATGCCTCCGGTAATTTCGATGCTTTGTGAAGAGAGAAGGTAGCGTTCGTAAGTGATTTTTGTCGAACCGCTAAATAAGGATAGTATAGTAACTTTTAGGTTGTTTTTTTTGTGGATAGCAGGTATGCTTTGAGCTGAAATGAAACTATAGGCTATGAAGAATAATAAAATAAGGTATAGCTTTTTCATTTCAACTAAAGTAAAAAGGAATATGTTCGGCTTGATAAAACATATTCCTTTTGGATGGATGGTAAATTATTTTTGATTTAATTTTTCTTCTATTTCCAGCATTTTTTTAGAGAAGATTTCTTCTTCACCTTCCTTCTTGTCAATACGAGGATATACTGTTTTTAACATTATCAAGGTATTCTTATCTTTGGGGTCTAACTCATGTGCCTTCTCTAAGAGGGGAAGCGCTTTACGTAAGAGTTCTTGGCATTGATCTTGCGCTTTTTTGTATCCTTCAGCATCATTGATGTCGATAAAATCCAAGCTATTGAAAATATCTACGTAATGGTTGTAATAAGAGTTACCAAGGTTGTAAATGGTATTTACGTCGTCGGGTTTAGTTTCCATCGCTTTGAGTAAGTATTTTTCGGCATCGTCGTATTTTTTCTGATTGCTTAATGCAGAGCCTAATCCAAAGAGGAGTAAATGATTGTTAGGGTCTTTGTCTAAAGCATCGTCCATTAGTGTGGTAGCTTCATCTACATTGCCCGCCCACATTAATAATACTGCTTTGTTAATGATAAAGTTAATGTCGAAGATAGTGTCTTTTTCACGTGCGTTGATTGCTTTCAATGCGTTGACGGTATCGTTTTCTTCTTTATAGATATTTGCCAAGCGATAATAGGGGTCAAACATTTTAGTTTTTCTTTTCACTAAGAAGCTGTATCTTTCTTTGGCTACGTCTTTTTTATTTGTCAATTCAGCAGCAAGGCCAAGGATGTAGTTGGCCGCTTCGCTGTTTGTATTGCTTTTGTATGATTTTTCGGCGTAAGTGTATGCCTTGTTAAAATCATTTTTTCTGATGTGTTGAATAGCATCGTTATATAATAGGTCGGAACAAAACATAAGACCTTGGGCAGGGGTTGCAATTCCCATGGAGGGGACTCGAATCTCTTTGTCAAGTTGCAAAGCTTTGAGATAAGCGTCGTAAGCAATTTCTGCACAATTATCACAGAGTGATTTGTATGCAGGATCTTGAGTAGAGGCCAATTGTAAATAGATATTTCCACGATATAACCATGTTTTGGCATCGTTTTTTGTATCCTCGAATGTAATGGCTTTATCGATAGATGATTTTGCTCTGTCCCAATATTGATTCAAATAATGATTATAAGCACTGCTAACATCTCTTTTACCGCTTTGTGAATAACCGGTAGTTAAAATTGTTAAACTTGCGATTAATAAAACTAATTTTCTCATGTTATTTGTTATTTAATTATCATTGTTATTGTTTTCAACTGTATTATCTTGTTCTTGATTGATATCTTCTGTTTCTTTTTCATCTTCGGAAGGGACTTGAGTTACCGCAGCTATGACGTCATCTTCGTTTAAATTGATGAGTTTTACTCCTTGAGTAGCTCTTCCTACAACGCGTAAATCGGCTACTTTCATACGAATAATAATGCCGCTGCGGTTTATGATCATCAAATCATCTTGGTCGTTCACGTTCTTAATGGCGATTAAATTTCCGGTTTTCGGAGTTATATTTATAGTTATAACTCCTTTACCACCTCTATTGGTTTCACGGTAATCATCCAAAGAAGAACGTTTGCCAAAGCCGTTTTCAGATACCACTAAAATATCATCCGCTTTATTACCATTGTTTTGATTCACACAAATCATGCCAATTACTTTGTCGTTGGAATTGGCTAATGTTATTCCTTTCACTCCCGCAGCAATACGGCCGGTAGGACGGACTTTCTTCTCGTCGAAGCGTATGGCTTTGCCTGAGTGTAGCGCCATCATAATGATTGAATTGCCATCAGTAAGCTTAGCTTCAAGTAGGTTGTCTCCATCGCGAATGATGATGGCATTGATGCCGTTTTGGCGAGGACGAGAGTAGGCTTTTAGTGTTGTTTTCTTAATGGTTCCTTTTTCCGTACAAAGAATAATATAATTATTGTTGATGTATTCTTGGTCGGTTAGATTTGTTACATTTATAACGGCCTTGACCTTATCATCGGCTTCTATGTTGATTAGATTTTGAATAGCGCGTCCTTTTGATGTTTTGGATCCTTCGGGGATTTCGAACACGCGCAACCAATAGCATCTTCCTTTTTCGGTAAAGAATAATAAGTAGTTGTGGTTTGTTGCTGTGTATAAGTGTTCGATAAAATCAGTTTCGCGAGCATCGGAACCGCGGGAGCCCTTTCCGCCTCTGTTTTGTACTTTATATTCACGCAGGCTGGTTCGTTTAATATATCCCATGTGTGAAATGGTAATGATTACGTCTTCGTCGGAAATAGTGTCTTCTATTCTAAAATCGCTGGCGGTGTATTCTATGTTACTTTTAGGTTCATCGCCATATTTTTCTTTTATTTCAAGAAGCTCTTCTTTGATTACCTCCATGCGCATGTCTTCGTCAGCCAAGAGACGAGTTAGGTAGTCAATGCGTTCTTGAAGCTCATCGTATTCTTTCTGAAGTTTTTCTTTTTCAAGTCCTACTAATTGACGTAAGCGCATTTCAACGATAGCTGCTGCTTGTAATTCGGAGAAAGCCCATTTTTCGACAAGTCCGTTGCGTGCTTCTTCAACACTCATGGAAGCGCGTATGTGTTGGATGATTTCATCGATAATGTCGAGCGCTTTTAATAATCCTTCGAGTATATGAGCGCGTTCTTGTGCTTTACGCAGATCGTATTTTGAACGACGTATCACCACCTCGTGTCTATGTTCTACGAAATAATGTATAAGATCTTTTAGATTTAAGGTTAACGGACGACCGTTCACTAATGCTACGTTGTTTACGCTGAATGAAGTTTGAAGGGGTGAAAATTGATATAGTTTGTTAATAATCACATTGCTGACGGCATCTCTCTTGAGTTCCAATACAATGCGTATTTCCTTTTTCGATTCGTCTCTTATCTCTGCTATGCCTTCAATTTTTCCGTCTTTAACCAAATCGGCAATCTTTCGCACCATATCCGATTTGTTTACTTGGTAGGGAATGGTTTGAATCACAAGACGTTCTTTCCCATGTGAATGGTCTACGATTTCTGTCATCACATCGCCTCTCATCAGAATACGGCCTTTCCCGGTATGATAAGCATCCTTCACGCCATCATAGCCGTAAATCGTACATCCCGTAGGGAAATCAGGAGCTTTGATGTATTTCATCAATCCTTCAATGCTAATTTCTTTGTTGTCGATATAGGCAATGATTCCATCGATGATTTCACTTAAATTGTGCGGAGGCATATTGGTAGCCATACCTACAGCTATACCCGAAGAACCGTTAATCAATAGATTGGGTATTTTAGCCGGTAAAACGGTTGGTTCTTTGAGAGAGTCATCGAAATTATTTTGAAAATCAACAGTTTCTTTATCAATATCAACCAGCATTTCTTCAGCGATTTTTTTCATGCGGGCTTCTGTATATCGCATTGCTGCCGGTCCATCGCCATCGATAGAACCGAAGTTCCCTTGCCCGTCGACCAAAGTATATCGTAATGACCAATCTTGTGCCATACGAACCATGGCATCGTATACGGCAGTATCACCATGAGGATGATATTTACCAAGTACTTCCCCTACAATTCTGGCTGATTTTTTTGTGGGACTGCTTGATAAGATTTTAGTGTCCCACATGGCATACATAATTCTTCTATGCACAGGTTTAAATCCATCTCTAACATCCGGTAAGGCTCTTGATACGATAACCGACATGGAATAATCTATATAAGCCGATTTCATTTGCTTTTCGATGTTTACCGGAACAATTCTCGCTCTTTCTTGCATGTTGTTTTGTTACTAATGTTTTTATTATCAATAAAATATTGTTTGTATAATTTGTATACGAAAGTACACAAAAAATGCACATGGATGCTTGTTTTTCTTTATCTTTTTCTATATTGTTTCCATAAAACAGTATAAGTTGAGCTTAAGAAACAAAATCATACGAAAACAGTGTTTTTTTGAATCTTTTATATTGCGAATCATGATTTCATATTCTTGTCAGAAACACATTTTCAGTAAGGTGGAATGGAGTTGTAGTTAGGTCGCTTATGGATTTTTTTGTGGAAAATCAATAAAAAAAGAGGATGTCGTTTTATGGACACCCCCTTTATTGTTGGTATGAGTTTATTTATTCAGGATGAATAGCTTCTACCGGGCATACATCTGCGCATGCACCACAATCTATACATTCGTCTGGATTTATGGAATATACATCTCCTTCAGAGATAGCTTCCACGGGACACTCACTGATACATGTACCACAAGCAGTACACAATTCTGGATCAATTTTATAAGCCATGATTATAATATTTTATATGTTTATAATAATTCAGCTGCAAAGTTAGTATGTTTATTAATACCAAAGGCTGTTTTTAACAAAAATTTTAAAAATCTTTGGAAATAGCTTAGTAATTTTCGGTTTTTAGTTCAAAATAAGCTAAGGGATGTTCGCATGAAGGGCACATGTTTAATGCTTTGGGTCCTTCATGAACAAATCCGCAGTTACGACAAACCCATTTAACAGGTTGAGTCCGTTCAAAAACTTTCCCGGCTTTAACATTGTCTAATAATTTTCGGTAACGGTCTTCGTGCATGGTTTCAGCTTTGGCAATGACTCTGAATTTAGCAGCTATTTTTGGAAATCCTTCTTCATCGGCAATTTTAGCAAACTCAGGATAAAGTTTAGTCCACTCTTCATTTTCCCCTTCAGCAGCGGCTAAAAGGTTTTCTTGAGTCGTGCCAATAATGCCGGCAGGATACATGGCTGTAATTTCGACCATGCCTCCTTCTAAAAATTTAAAGAATTGTTTGGCATGTTGTTCCTCTTGGGCTGCCGTTTCTTCAAAAATGGCTGCTATTTGTTCATACCCTTCTTTTTTTGCTGCTTTGGCAAAAAATACGTATCTGTTTTTTGCTTGCGATTCTCCGGCGAAAGCAGCTAATAAATTCTTTTCTGTACGTGTGTTTTTAATACTCTTTTCCATATCTATAATTTAATTCTATTTATTTTATTGAGATTCGGTAAATATATTAGTAAAACGTTACTTTTATTGAGTTGTTCAAAGCTGAAAAATTATTTATGAAAACAACTAAATACATTGAAATAAATTTTAACTTTGCAATACAAAAAATAAAGATAATCATGATTAAAAAAGAAAGAGTTACAGAGTTGGAAAAAAAAGCTACCCAGTCGAGAAGAGATATTTTGCGTATGGTACATGCTGCACAATCGGGGCATCCCGGGGGCTCTTTAGGTTGTATAGATTTTTTAACTGCTTTGTTTTCGGAAGTCATGCAACGTAATCCTAAAGATTTTACCATCGATGGGAAAAACCAAGATATGTTTTTTATATCGAATGGACATATTACTCCGGGTTTATACAGTGCTTTAGCACGTGCAGGATATTTTGACGTGAAGGAATTGGATACATTCCGAAAATTAGATTCCCGTTTACAAGGTCATCCATCCTCTCATATACAATTGCCCGGTGTACACATTGCTTCGGGTTCACTGGGACAGGGAACTTCGGTGGCAGTAGGTGCTGCTCAAGCTAAAAAATTAAATAAGGACCCACATTTGGTTTATGTACTTACAGGAGATGGTGAATTACAAGAAGGACAAAATTGGGAAGCTTTTATGTATGCAGGAGCCAAAAAAGTAGATAATCTTATTTTAACCGTTGATTATAATCAAAAACAAATCGATGGTCCACTTGATAGCGTACTCGATTTAGGCGATTTAGCTGCTAAATTTAAGGCTTTTGGTTGGACTGTACTCCAAGGTAATGGAAACAATATACAGGAAGTACTCAATCTCTTAGCCCAAGCTAAAGAAGCAAGCGGTAAATCAAAACCCGTTGTTTTTATTATGCATACTGAAATGGGATATGGCGTAGATTTTATGATGGGTACTCATAAGTGGCATGGTACACCTCCCAATGATGAACAATTCGCTAATGCGATGAGTCAAATCGAAGAGACTTTAGGAGATTATTAATAAAAAACTTTATTAGACAAAGCCAAAGCGCCTGCCTTTTTGTCAGCATTCTCATGTTTGGCAGATTATTTGCCTATTTAACAGCAAAATTGGAAAAGATATGGAGGAAAAGAAAATAAATACAGAAAATCAAGATACTATCAACGAAGCTCAAGTTTCAACGGAAGAAAATCAAAATCAAGAGATTCAAAACAACCCGGAAACCTCAGAAAAGTCGAAACGAAGCAATGTATTTGCTAAAAAAGAAAAGAAATCACAACAACTTGAAGAACTTAAAGCCGCTAATGAAAAGCTACAAAGCGAAAAGGTTGAATTACAGGATAAGTTTTTACGGTTGTATTCTGAATTTGACAACTATCGTAAACGTACACAAAAAGAAAAACTTGATATCATAAAAAATGCTTCGGAAAACATAATTACTTGTTTATTGCCTATTATTGATGATATGGAAAGAGCCATAGCCTTTAATGAAAACAACGAAGTGGATGAAACAAGCATCAAAGAAGGGATGTGCTTAATCCTTCAAAAATTAAAAACCATGCTTACACAAAAAGGACTGGCTGAAATAAAAACAGAAAATGAGTTATTCTGTACTGATTTTCATGAAGCCATATCGACAGTCCCAGCACAGAATGAAGAAGAGAAAGGAAAGATTTTGAAGGAGATTCAAAAAGGATACACCCTGAATGATAAAGTGATACGTTATTCAAAAGTAATTATTTATCAATAAGAAACAATGACAAAAAGAGATTATTACGAAGTATTGGGTGTAGGCAAAAATGCGAGTGAGCAAGAAATAAAAAAAGCATACCGACAAAAGGCTATCCAATATCATCCCGATAAAAATCCCGACAATAAAGAAGCGGAAGAAAAGTTTAAAGAAGCTGCCGAAGCCTATGAAGTGTTAAGCAATCCTGAAAAACGTCAACGTTACGATCAATTTGGTCATGCCGGAGTAGGGGGGGCAAGTGGTGCTCAGGGTTTTGGTATGGACATGGAAGATATATTCAGTCGTTTTGGTAGTATTTTTGAGGATTTTGGATTTGGTTTTGGTGGAAGTAGTCGACGTAGTCGCTCACAAAGCGTTCAAAGAGGGACTAATATTCGGATTAAAGTTAAACTGACTTTAGAAGAAATTGCCAAAGGAGTTGAAAAAAATATTAAAGTTCAAAAATATATACACTGTAAAGTCTGTGGTAGTACGGGTGCAAAATCGTCGGATGCTGTAAAAACATGTCCATCTTGTCATGGTTCAGGCTATACTGTAAGGGTACAACAATCTATTTTCGGAGCTATGCAAGTACAAAGTGAATGCCCGCAATGCAACGGAAAGGGAAAAATTATTACCGATAAGTGTACCCAATGTATGGGCAACGGTATCGTAAAAGGAGAAGAAATCATAAATATTAAAATACCTCCCGGCGTAGCTAACGGCATGCAATTAAGCATAAACGGAAAAGGAAATGCGGCTCCCAATCACGGAATTAATGGTGATTTGTTTGTGCTTATCGAAGAAATACCCCATGATTTATTTGAAAGAGACGGAAATAATATATACTTGGAACATTATATCAGTTTTCCCCAAGCTGTATTAGGAACGAGTGTTGATATACCTACCATTGATGGAAAGGCTCGCATTAAAATTGCTCCGGGAACTCAGTCGGGAACCTTGTTACGATTACAAGGCAAAGGGATTACCGAATTGCAAAGTTATAACAAAGGTGATTTGATTGTTAATATTAATGTATATGTGCCAAAAAATATTACCAAAGAAGAAAAACAAATCATTGAAGGTTTAATGCATGCTGAAAACTTCCAACCCAAACTTCAAAAAAGAAGTAGTTTTTTTAATAGGGTAAAACAGTTTTTCGAATAAAATTTTATTAAATGTTTGTCTTTGTCACGGCTCTGTAGAGACGTTGCATGCAACCTCTCTACAGAGAATAATATTTTTCTTTTTCCAAGATTTCAAACACAGCAGGTGGCAATAAGTCTTTAACTGACTCATTGTTTTTAATTTTCTGGCGGATTTCTGTTGAGGATATGTTTTGCAAAGGGGCTTCAGTCTGAATGATATTTTCCGCTAAGGGTGGTAATATGATGTTTTGGCGGGGGTATAAATAAATGGTGTAATTAGTGATAATTACTTGATGATTTTTCCATTTTTCGATACAGAACATAGCATCGTTTCCCATAATGATAGAAAAGCAAAAGTCAGGATTACGTTTCTCAAATTCTCTTAAAGAATAATAGGTATAGGAAGGTTTGGGTAGTTCAAATTCCAAAGTGGAAGCTTTGAAATAGGAGTAAGGTTGAATGCCTGCTTTCAGAAGTTGAAGTCGTTGATGTTCTGGCAATAAATCCTTTGCGTTTTTTAATGGATTTAAAGGTGAGAGCACAAACCAGATTTCATCTATAGGATAATGGTTGTACATGAAGTTAGCAATATTCAAGTGTCCGTTATGCACAGGATTAAATGAACCGAAAAACAAGCTTACTTTCATCTATGTTCAGAATTATTGACAAATACAAAGTCGATTTGCTTTTTAGCCAAATCTACTTTACTGACTTTTACGCTAACGTGATCACCTAAACGGATGATTTTGCCACTGTGTTGGCCTATATAGCGGTAATTGTCTTCGTCGATATAATAGAAATCGTCGGTTAACGTTTTGACCGACACCATTCCTTCACATTTACTTTCTTTCAGTTCAACCCAAATTCCCCATTTACTTACACCTGAAATCAAGCCGTCGAAAGTGTGCCCAATTTTATCTGAGAGGTATTCTGCTTGTTTGTATTTGATAGAGTTACGTTCGGCTTCGGTAGCACGTTGTTCCATTTCAGTAGCATGTTTGCATTTTATTATTAGTTCTTCTTTATCAACCGAAGGTTTCCCTGCTAAATAACGTTCCAGCAATCGATGAACCATTAAATCGGGATAACGACGAATAGGAGAAGTAAAATGGGTGTAATGTTTAAAGGCTAAACCGTAGTGTCCGATGTTTTGAGTGGAATAAATTGCTCTTTGCATCGTACGTATGGCCAATTGTTCAATCAAGTTTTGTTCGCCCTTGCCTTCTATCTGCTCAAACAAAGCATTCATGGAATCGACCATGTGTTTGCGTGAGTTCAGTTGAAGGTTATATCCTAATTTTTGAATAAACTCATTGAATTTGTTGATTTTTTCTTCCAGAGGTTGATCGTGGATACGATACACAAATGCTTTTGCTTCTTTATTAGCCGATACTTTGCCAATCAATTCAGCCACTTTGCGATTTGCCAATAGCATAAAATCTTCTATCAATTGATGAGAATCTGTGTTTTCTTTCACATAAACGCCTATGGGTTTGGCTTTTTCGTTTAATATAAATTTAACTTCTTCGGAATGAAAATTTATGGATCCTTTTTCAAAACGTTTTTTTCGTAAGGCTTTTGCTAATTTATCCAAGCTCAGAATTTCTTGTGCATATTCACCTTTTTTACTTTCGATAATTTCTTGTACTTCTTCGTAATTAAATCGTTTGTTCGAATTTATAATGGTCTTCCCAAACCATTGTTTATGTGTTTTTGCTTGTTCATCCAACACAAATACGGCCGAGAAACACAATTTGTCTTCATGTGGAGAAAGTGAACAGATACCGTTTGAAAGCCTTTCGGGTAACATAGGGATGGTACGATCGACAAGGTAAACGGAAGTGGCTCTGTTGTAAGCTTCCTTTTCAATGAGTGAGTTGGGTTTAACGTAATACGATACATCGGCAATGTGGATACCTACTTCAAATAGGTTATTTTCTAATACTTTGTATGAAATAGCGTCGTCGAAGTCTTTGGCATCGGCGGGATCAATCGTTATGGTAAACGTTTGTCTGAAATCTTTACGGTTTAGGATATCTTTTTCGAGTATACATTCCGAAATTTGGGCTGCTTCTTTTTCTACTTCTTTGGAGAAGGTATTATAGAAGGTTTGATCAATTAAAATGGAAAGCATTTCCACTTCATTATCGCCCGGATATCCCAAAATTTGAATTACTTCGCCAAAAGGATTCAGTGCGTTTTCATGCCATTCGATAATTCGTATTACGACTTTTTGTCCGTTTTTAGCATTGTGTAGGTTTTCGTTAGGAATCAGTACATCCATGGGCATGCTGATGTCGTCGGGAATGAAAAAGGATATGTTTTTAGCTAATTTGATGGTTCCTACAAAATTAATTTTATGCCGTTTGACAATTTCAATCACACGACCTTCAGGACGTTTGCCGCGACGGGCAGGGAATAAATGCACTTTAACGATGTCGCCGTTTAAGGCATGGGCTGTGTTGTTTGCCGAAATAAACACATCGTCCATTTCGCCACCTTCTACTATCAGATAAGCTTTACCGGTTTGTTTCATGCTGAGGCGTCCACTAATGATGTTTGAAGCATCGGCTTCCACATGGATGGGATTTAATTTATATTTGCCTCGGTTGCCTCTAACCAGCATGTTTGCTATCAGTAATTGCTCTATGGTTTTCGCAATTAATTGTCGTTCTTCTTTACCGTGAACTTGTAATTTGGCGGCAATTTGTTTGTAGTTGAAATACTGATATGGATGTTTAGTGAAAATTTCAACGATGGGAGTATGATATAGATTATTGATTGTATTGTTTTTGCGTTTTTTTCTTGACATGTCGAGATTATTTATTGCTCATAGTAACGTTAGAAATCGGATTTTGTTTTATTTTTCAGATAAAAGCAACATCTCTTAGATAAAAGCGATAGGGCTATTTGTTGACTCTAAGCAAAACTACATTTTCAATATGATGAGTATGGGGAAACATATCAACAGCTTGTACTTTTTCCACCTTGTATGTATCGCTCATCATGGCAATATCTCTGGCTTGGGTAGCCGGATTGCAACTTACGTAAACAATTTTTTCGGCTTCGATGCTAAGGATTTGTTTAATTACATCGGGATGCATGCCTGCACGAGGTGGGTCGCTGATGATGAGCTGTGGTTTTCCATGTGTGTGGACAAATTCGGGAGTTAAGACCTTAGCAATATCGCCGGCATAAAAGTCTACGTTATGGATATGGTTATTTTTTGCATTTTCAAATGCATCGGCAACAGCCGAATCTATGTATTCAATACCAATAACTTTTTTTGCATTTCGAGCTAAAAACAAAGCAATGGTACCGGTTCCGGTATAAAGATCGTATACGAGTTCATTTGTTTGAGTTTGTGCAAAGTCTTCGACAGTCTTATACAATTGTAAGGCTTGTCGTGAATTGGTTTGGTAAAATGCATGTGGACTGATTTTGAATTGTAAATCGTTCATCTTCTCCGTAATATAATCTTTACCTGCATATAAATGGATGGGCAAGTCGGTGATGACATCGTTATCTTTCTCATTTACAACGTAAATCAATGAAGTGATTTCAGGAAATTGTTGATGTATGTATTGCATCATATTTTCTGCTGATTTATCATAGGTTTGAAAAACAACAATAAGCATTAAGTCGCCACAAGAGGAAAAACGCATCATTAGATTGCGCAAAAAACCGATTTTGTCACGAGCATCCCAAAAGGCTAAATTGTGATCTATGGCATAGGCTTTGATGGCATTGCGAATCTTATTACCGATGTCGGGATGCAGATGGCATGTTTCAATATCTAACACCCGATCGAACATTCCTTGAATGTGAAAACCCAAACCACGCTTATCGATATCTTGATCTTGTGTAATTTCTTTTTCTAATACCCATCGTCTTGGAGAGAAGGTATATTCTATTTTGTTACGGTATGCAAAAATAGGATCGGAGGCTAAGATAGGCATTACTTGAGGAAAAGGAAATTTGCCAATCCGAATAAAATTGTCAATAATTTGTTTTTGTTTGTATTGTAATTGTGTGGTATAGTCCATTTGTTGCCATTTGCAACCGCCACAAAAACCGAAATGCTGACAAAGGGGGGCTATCCTATGGGGTGAGGGAGTTTTAATTTTCAGCAATTGAGCGTGATAATAAGTTCTTTTTTTCAGGGCTTTCACATCCACTATATCACCCGGAACAGCATAAGGAACAAAGACTACTGTGTCTTGGTACCTTCCAACCGACACCCCTTCCGCACCGGCATCTTTTATTTCAAGATTTTCTATGATAATTTGCTTTTTCTTTCCCATATATTTTATAAGTAATTAGCTTTCAATATCAATGAGCGGTGAATTTTAGTTACCCAAAAATAAAACAATTTTGTTTATAAATTACTATTGTCCGATAAAAATATGTTATGAGTTCCAGATTCTTCGCTTCACTTCGTTACGCTCAGAAATGAATACAAAAAAACATATTTCCACGTGATTTTAACTGCTCATAAATAAAATTTCACCAGTAAGTAAATAAATTTCTCACATAACAAATAAATTCTATTGTGTGAGCTTTTTGTTTGGGTGCGCACCCAAACAAAAGGGAATCCTTTTTCGTTTTAACGCTAACACATCAAAATTTAATTTTATACGTTTTACTATAAATATAAAACGACATTTAATTTTACATATTCACAATCACAGAACAAGCAAGGAGAGAAAAATGCATAGTGCCAGCTTAGTGATTAAGGAATTCTCATGTATTTATGACTTTGCAAGGATATTTTCCATTGAGGGTGTTGCAATATATAATCTACGATAAGAGGCATCACTTTGCCTCTTTTGCTCCATTCGGGTTGGAGAAATAATTCACAGTAATGATGTATCTGTCGTGTATTTTCTTCCGCCCATGCGAAGTCGGAAGCTTCTTCGATGATTACTTTTAATTCCTTGCATAGTTCGTAGAATTCATGATGTATGCGTGTTCCTTTTTTAGGGGATAAGCAAATCCAATCCCATTGTCCGCTTAGAGGTTCTGATCCGGAAGTTTCAAGATGACGGACAAGTCCTTGTTTGCTTAATTGTTCGCATAAATAGGATAAGTTGTATAAACAGGGCTCTCCTCCCGTAACGACGACGGTATCGGCTTTCGTTTCTGATATATGTTTAATAACATCATCAACGGCTACCAATGGATGTAGATCGGGATTCCATGATTCTTTTACGTCGCAAAAACTACAGCCTACATCACATCCTCCTATACGAAGAAAATATGCCGCCTTTCCGGTGTGATGACCCTCTCCTTGTAAGGAATAAAACTCTTCCATGATGGGAAGAGTTTTTCCTTGATTCGATATATTAAATGCTTTCACTAAGTGTGTGATGGAATTGATTATTATATTTTTATTCCTAAGGTCAATATAAAATATTGATTCATTGTTTTGGTTTCGGTAATATTTATGTTAGGATCATTGTAAAGAACGCTTTTGTCGTTATACATTCTATATACATAGGCAAAATCGGTAAAGAAATGATCACTGCGTATGCCGAAACCTCCCGATAACATATGGAAACTCCCGTCTTTATCGACAATGGATCGATAGGGATTGGAGTTATAAGCATATCCTAAACGGAAAGCAACGGGCGATAAGTTGATTTCACCTCCTACAGCTATTTTATGAACTGCTTGGTAATATTTACGTATGTTTCTGTTTTCTTGAATAAATGAATATCGATTTGATCCTGTGGAATGTAATTGCATGGTTGTATAATCGGTGAACTGATAGTTAAAATTTATAAAACCATACTTTCCAAAAATAAAAGCCATATCGCCAATGACACGGTAGGGAGTTGTCAATGAATAACGATTCAAAGGAGGATCGGTTTCATAGACTTCCATTTCTTTGTTATCATTGTAAATACCGGTAAAGGTTTGATAATAACTTTCTCTGATAGAAGAAAAGTAGGAAGGTGTATGTATAGCCGCTCCAATTCTGAAAAAGGATATCGGTTGAAGTAAAAATCCTACTTTGAAGTTAACGCCTGTACCATTCACTTGTAATACTTCTTCATATTCAAAAGAATTTACAAATAAGGTAGTGTCGTTAGGATCCACGGTTTCAGTAATGACGTAAGAAGACGTATAATTAAAGTAAGGTATTCCCAAGGTAGCCCCTATGTAAAATATGTCGTCGTAGTTAGCTCCCATCGAAAACACATATTCATTCATAGAACCGCTGGTTCCCATGGATTTTTGTTGGGTTAAATCCACTCCTGTTAAATTATTGGTATAAGATAGAGAGTCCCCCAGAACGGGGTCGATTAGCCATGCCTTGTATGCCCATGAACCCAATCCGTAGTTATAATTGTATTTATCGTTAAATAATTCCGATTCGGTATAGCCATTGGCATATTGTGCAAAATTAAAGTAATCGGCTAAAGAGGTGGTTTTTCCATCTAAACCTGTATTAGGTCCTTCGATTAAATAGTTGTTGTGATAATTATGTAAACGATTAAAGCCGGTAGCTAATTGCATGTATTTCCATTTTCCTTGATTCAGAGGAATGGCAAAAACAGCACCTAAGTTACCGATGTTAAAGCTATATTTAAAATCGTAGGCTTCAATGCCGTTATAAACTGAATTTGTCTTGCTGAAATTGATAGAAGGAGAAAAGGTAAATTCGATACGTTTGTAGACCCCTAATCCGGCGGGATTGGTGTTTACACTTGTAAAATCGGCTCCGAACCCTCCAATAGATCCCGATAATGCAGAAGCACGTGCCGTACCGGTAGGAACTAATTCTGAATACCGAAAGGCATCGGTTTCGTTTTGACTGTATCCATTGAAAACCAATGAAACAAAGAGTACTAGGATTGCAAGGTTATATTTTTTCATTTTAAAAATATTAAGTGTTTATAATTGTTTTCATATTATCTTCTGCGGGTATTACCTCCTCCACCACTACTGCTGCTGCCTGTTGAGCGTGAACTTCCACTGGATGAAGGCGAACGATAGGATCCTGAACTTGTACCCGTGTTTCTACTGGGGGAAGGAGAACTATAAGAGCCCGAACTCGAATTTGTATTCCTACTTGGACGGGGTGATTGGTATGTGTTTGTATTGGTATTGTTGCTTGGTCTGGAATTGTAGGAATTATTACGTGTAGGAGTAGAAGGTTTGGATGTCGGATTATCTCTTGATGGTGAAGTCGAAGCCGGAGGAGTAGTATTTTGTTGTGGTCGAGCTTGATTTCGGGTATTGGTATTTGTGGGCTGAGGAGTACTTCTTTGTGGTTCCGAATAGTTATTGTTTGAAGGAGTGTTTCCCGGATTAGTTGCCGCAGGTGTATTTCGATTAGTAGGAGTAGTGGGAGAGGAAGGTCTAGTGGGAACATTTGTATTGTTAGAAGGACGCTCTACTTCATTTCTTTGACGTGTATCTACATTGGTGTTGGGAGTGGTTCTATTATCCTCATTCGTAGGCCTTACTGTACCAGGAACTCCGGGTGTGTTTTCATTGGTTCGGACTGTATTAGTCGGATTAACACGGGTATTTGTTTCGTTGGTTTTTGGAGCTGTTCTAGTGGTTTGTGTAGGATTCGTACTTACATCGGAGCGGGTGGGATTATTAATAGGAGCGGCTGTTGTACCTCCACGGTAACTTCCACTGCTGCGTATGGCTTGTTCGTAGCGATCGCCAAAAGTTTGTTGCGTTTCACGGGTACTTAAGGTTTTGTTTTTCGGATCATCGTTGTTGCTTGGAGTGCGGGTGCCGTTTCTATTGGCAGTAGCATTTACGCCTCCTTGTATAGAGCCTCTGTGACCGTAAGAATAGGAACGGTTGTTGTCGTAGCTGTTGTAATAGTAATAATCCGATTTATGGGGTTTGTGATGCCCATTATTGTGATGGGGTTTATAGTAACCATAATGATGATCGTGGTGATGATGATAATAAGGGTTATAGTAAGGATTGTAATAAGGATCATAGCCCCAGTGATAATAAAACCCGTAATGGTAATAACGAGGATAGTAATAATACGGTCGGTAATAGGGATAATCCCACCAGAAATTATAGCCCATATATACACTTACACCCCAATGTGAGGGATTATAGCTATACCAATACATATTGGTGTAGTAAGGATCGTAATAACCCCAATAGGAAGGTGAGCCGTAAAAACGACGCAAACGGGCGGCGTAGGCATAATCATAATAATCGTCTTGATCAAAATAATAATTATTGGTAATATAGGTATTGCCATCTTCCGTATAGGTTTCCGAATAGTTTTGGTTATTATCGGTATATCCATTATTATCCTCTTGATAATAGGATTCATCCTGATTATTGGGTTGTTGTTCTTGTTGTTGTTGATTTTCTTGTTGTTGAATAGCATTTTGCTTTTGACGGGCGGCTAATTCTTTTTGCCTTTGAGCGGCGGTATAATATCCGTCATCAACAAGTGTGGAAGTGCTTGTACACGAAAAGAAAAATATACTTGCCAGTAAGCTTGTCATATATATTTTTTTCATCACTTGGTCCTCCTTATTTTTTATATTGTTATTTTTTATACTTTTGCACGATTTTTATGGTGCAAAAATATACATTTTAATAACATAGTTTCAAAAATCATACCAAAAAAATGGGAGAACAATTAACATCGAGAGCAGAAAACTATTCGCAATGGTATAACGAGTTAGTTATCAAATCAGGATTGGCAGAGAATTCAGCAGTCAGAGGGTGTATGGTCATCAAACCTTACGGGTATACCCTGTGGGAGAACATGCGCGACATATTAGATAGAATGTTTAAAGATAGCGGACACGTAAATGCTTATTTTCCACTGTTTATTCCCAAATCATATTTAAGTCGTGAGGCAAGTCATGTGGAAGGTTTTGCCAAAGAATGTGCCGTTGTTACTCATTATCGTTTGAAACAAAATCCGGATGGCGAAGGTATTATTGTAGATCCCGATTCTAAATTGGAAGAAGAGCTCATTATTCGACCGACTTCTGAAACTATTATTTGGAGTACCTATAAAAATTGGATACAATCATACCGTGATCTTCCCATTTTAATCAATCAGTGGGCCAATGTGGTGCGATGGGAAATGCGTACGCGCTTGTTTTTACGGACGGCCGAGTTTTTGTGGCAGGAAGGACATACCGCTCATCAATCGGAACAAGAGGCTATTGAAGAAGCTGAACGCATGGTACATATCTACGCCGATTTTGTGGAGAATTATATGGGTGTGCCTGTTGTCATTGGCGTTAAGTCGCCGGCCGAACGTTTTGCCGGAGCCGTAAATACCTATTGCATTGAAGCTTTGATGCAAGATGGCAAAGCCTTACAGGCCGGAACGACGCATTTCTTAGGCCAAAATTTTGCCAAAGCTTTTGATGTACAGTTTTTGAATAAAAATAACACATTGGAATATGTTTGGGCAACCTCGTGGGGCGTTTCTACCCGTTTAATCGGTGCTTTGATAATGGCGCATTCCGATGATAAAGGTTTGGTGTTGCCTCCTAAAATTGCTCCTATCCAAGTGGTTATAATTCCTATTTACCGTAATGACGAGCAATTGGCTAAGGTGAACCAAGTGGCTTTTTCTATCGAAAAAGCACTAAAAGCACGAAACATCAGTGTGAAATACGATAACAGGGATGAATATCGCTCCGGATGGAAATTCAATGAATATGAAATGAAAGGCGTCCCGGTGAGAATTACCGTCGGTGCCCGCGATTTGGAGAATAATCAAGTGGAACTTTTCCGCCGCGACACATTGGAAAAGAATCTTGTTGATTGCAATACCGTTGTTGCTGAGGCGGAAGCTTTGTTAGAAGATATTCACAAAAGTATTTTTAACAAAGCCCTTGCTTTCAGGGAACAAAATATCACCAAGGTGGATAGCTGGGAGGAATTTGTAGATGTGATTGAAAACAAAGGAGGATTTGTTTCCGCCCATTGGGACGGTACCGCCGAAACAGAGGAAGCCATCAAAGAAAAAACAAAGGCAACCATACGTTGTATCCCTCTTAACAATCCCCAAGAAGAAGGAAAATGTGTTTATTCGGGAAAAGCCTCCAAAGAAAGGGTGTTGTTTGCGAGGGCATATTAATTATTTCGGTTCCACATGTGTTATAACCGAAAGGTTATCAAACGATTTGCAAAGTTCATCTTCAATATAATCGCAATATTGGTGGGCTTCGCCTACCGATTGTTCCTTGGGTATTTCAATGTGAAGATCAAGAAATTTATAATTGCCGGCCGTACGGGTTCTTAAGTCATGATAGTGAACCCCCATTTCATTAAGTTTTTCAACCAGAGCGCATTCTTCTTCCTTGCTCCAACAGGTATCCATAAGCGGTGTAAATGCTTTTTTTAATAGCCTAAATGATTCGTATACTATCATCAAAGCAACCAATATGGCTACAATAGGGTCCAACCAAGTGATGCCTGTGAAATAAATAAGTGCCAATCCGACGGCTACTCCTAACGAAGTATACACATCGGTTTTAAGATGGAGTGCATCAGCTTCGAGTGCAATGGAGTTTGTTTGTTTGGCTACTTTGTAGAGCTTATGCGATACTAAGAAATTTACCACTGCCGAAACTAACATGACGATAGCTCCAATACCAATCACTTCCAGTTTTCCGCCATCTCCTGACAGTTTCTTTATCGCTTCGATAATGATAAGAGCTGCTGCAATAAAAATCAAAAGTGCTTCAATGACCCCCGATATGTTTTCAATTTTACCGTGTCCGTAGGGATGTCCCTTGTCGGGAGGATTGTCGGAAAGTTTAACGGAAACATAAGCAATCACAGCCGCTATCAAATCCATACCTGAATGTATGGCTTCAGATAGTATACTGACAGAACCGCTGATAATACCTACCGTTAATTTCATTATAATTAATAAGGTATTAGAAGCTATAGATAAACGGGCGACTTTTACTTTAAGGGTTTTCATGAAGTGTTGAATAATTATTTGGTATAGAGAAAATAAAAAGATTCTTATTGTTGTTTATCTAAAACTACTCATTCAACGGTTTATTGTGTTTGATAAACGTATTATTATCGATTTCTCTAAAAGCTTCGTTGAGTTCTTCTTGGGTATTCATCACAATAGGACCTCCCCAGGCTATGTTCTCTTTCAAAGGTTTGGCTGCTAAAAGCAAAAAACGAGCTCCTGTATTTCCGGATTTCACGATTACTTCGTCATTGACGGCTTCATGGGAGGACACCCTGCTCATCAAGATAGCGCAAGCTTTGTCTTCAAATATTTCCAAAGACGGGTCACTGGCCAAATTACCTTCCAACAAATACAAAAATAAGGTGTGATTATTAGGAGTTTCGTTATACCTCCATAGGCTGTCGGAGGCTAAGTCTACGTCCAGGTATTGCACATCCACATATTTTCCTTTAAACGCCCCATCTTGATTTTTGTACTTGCCTGCTAACACCCTGACTGTGGCGTTTTTATCTTGAATTACGGCAATCTTTTCGGGGGTGATATCACGATAGGTCGGTGTTGTCATTTTGTGTTTTTGTGGAAGATTAATCCATAGCTGACAGCCTAACATTCGAGGAGAAGCTTTAGGCATTTCTTGGTGAATGATGCCCGAACCGGCTGTCATCCATTGACATTGAAGGTCAGCAATTACTCCTTTATTTCCTAAGCTGTCGCCGTGTTCTATATTTCCTTCTAGTAAATAAGTTACGGTTTCAATGCCACGGTGTGGATGCCATGGAAATCCTTTGATGTAATCTTCAGGACGGGTCGAATCAAAACCGTCTAACATCAAAAAAGGATCGAAATCTGTAGTATTACGTATGCCCAACACTCTGCGTAAATGTACGCCGGCACCATCAATGGCCGGCTTTCCTCTTACAATTTGACTGGATATTCTTTTGCACATAGGGATATTGTAGTATGGTATTTGAAATTTGAAAAGTGATTATAATGTGATTCGCTCAAAAATAGTACCAAATAAATACGGATAAAGGTGGCGTGATGAATGGTAAATAGATGTAAATAAAGTTTATTTTTTTAGAATCAGCGTACTTAATGAATTTGTATTGAAAATCTCCTGAGCTGTTTCCAATAAGTCGATTGCACTTATAGATTCAATTCTTTTGATGATTTGGTCGATGGTTTCTACTTCTTTATATAACAAATGATTCTTACCGATCGAAAGCATCTCGGTTAGGTTCGATTCAAAACTGATGCAGGTTTGACCGATGAGTTGGAGATGGGCCCGGTGTAATTGCAAAGTGCCGAGTTTTTGGGTTTGGAGTTTGTGCATTTCCTTATGGACGAGCTCCATGATTCTTTCAATATTTTTGACATCCGAAGCGGCATATACGGAAAACAATCCGGCATCGCTCAAGGCAGCATATGAAGATTCAATGCTGTAAACATAACCGTTCTTTTCTCTGATAGCCAGATTTAAACGACTGTTTAATCCCGGGCCTCCCAAGAGGTTGTTTAACAATATAGCACTTTGATTTTTCTTTTCATCGTAATGAGGGAGTGCTCGACCTATCATGGCATGGGCTTGAAGTCCGTGGATTTTTTTTGTCATGGTTTGCACGGTATACCCCGTGAAGGCTTGTCGTTGATATTTACGTCGGTTTTCGGGAATAATGCCCGCATATTTTTCGGCCCAGGCAATGCACTTTTTAAAACTTACATCACCCACAACGGCAATGACCATCTGATCGCTGTTATAAGTGCGTTCTATGAATTCGACAATCTTCTTTTTGGTAAATGATTTTACACTTTTTTTAGTTCCTAAAATATTAGTTCCTAAAGAATGTCCGTCGAAAATTAGGTTTTCGAATTCATCGAAAATGGCTTCCGAAGGATTGTCTTGATATGACTTGATTTCTTCTATTACCACATCCTTTTCAGTTTCAATATCTTTGGAATGAAAAGTGGAGTTAAATACAATATCGCTTAGCAATTCCAGGGCTCTTCCAAGATACGAATTTAATACCGAAGCATAAAAAAAGGTTTCTTCTTTGGTGGTATATGCATTCAAATCGCCGCCTACGTTTTCGAGGTAAGATAACACTTGATAGGTGTTGCGTTTTTTTGTGCCTTTAAAAATGATGTGTTCAATAAAATGAGCTATGCCGTTTTCATCCATCCTTTCATCGCGTGTGCCGGTATGTACTACAAGTCCTACATGACAAATAGGAGAGGATACTTGTTTGTGAATAAGTCGAATGCCATTAGATAGCCTGTGGTAATGATAGCTTTCTTTTTCCATGGTTTAATATAGGTTAATCCATTCATAGGTGTTGCCGCAATAATCCAAGAAAGAAATAAAATTGTCGGTGCTAATCAACAGAGAAGCCGTATTGATGCAGGGATGGAAACTCAATCGTTTTTCATGGCGGAGGGTTTCGTCGATAAATACATGTACGTGTTTATCCGTGTCGTTGATCAGTCCGAAGGGAGTAACCGAGCCGGGAGTAAGCCCCAGGTAGGTGTGTAAGCGTTGTTCCGAAGCAAAGCTCAGTTTCCCCTGGTGCAATTGCTTCTCGATGGAATGTATGTCCATGTTTTGGTCGCAATCAAGGATAACCAGAAAATGTTTGTTTCCTTTGTGGTTTCTGAAAAACAAATTCTTACAATGCTTGGCATCGTGTCCTTCCCAATATTTTTTTGCAACAGGTATGGTAGGAGCCGGTGGATGCGCTATATATTGAAAGGAAATGCTTAGCTTTTCTAACAGAGCATATAATCTTGGATCGCCATTCATCATTATTTCTTTTGGTAACGTCTTCTTTTTCTTTATATTTCTTATAATTATATGGGTTTGCAAAGATAGTAAAAAATTCCTAAGCCTCTAAGGAAAGCTTAGGAATTTGTTTATGTTATAAAAAAACGTAGGGTTATGCTTTAAGTCATGCTGCCACGTTTTAGTAGACCGACCAAGCACCGTCGGCTACGAGAGCATGACCGTTGACGAACGAGGAATCGTCGCTGGCCAAAAACAAGGCTACTTTGGCAATTTCGATGGGTTCGGCAAAACGAGGATTTAATGCAATTCCTGTCATGATGCGATCGTTGACAAGGGGTGTAACTTTACTCATGTCGAGCGACTGACTCATATTGGTGTTGACAGCTCCCGTGGCGATGGCATTGCAACGTATGCCCGATTTGGAATATAAATAACCAGTGCTCTTGGTTAAACCAATCAAAGCATGTTTGCTGACCGTATATGCCGTTCCGGCAGCTCCGCCTTTGATACCTGCCACCGAGGCATTGTTTACGATAACTCCTTGGCCTTTGGCAAGAAATACTTTCAAGGCACTGCGCATGGCCTTAAAGGGTCCTTCGAAGTTTACCTTCATCAACCGCTCCATGGTGCTGTTATCTACTTCGGCAGTAGGTTGAAAACTGTCCATGATACCGGCATTGTTTACCAATACGTCTAAGGTGCCGTATGTGTTAACGGCTACTGCTATCATATTTTCAATGTCGGCTTCTATAGCCATATCGGCAAGCAGGGTGGTAACTTCGCCGCCATGGGCTTTGATTTCTTTTTTAAGTGCGTCTAAGCCTTCCGGGTTGATATCGACAGCAACTACTTTGCTGCCTTCGGCTGCAAACAAAAGGGCGATGGCTTTTCCCATGCCGGCACCGGCGCCGGTTACAATGCTTACTTTGTTTTCTAACTTTTTCATTGTTAATTAATTTTAAGGATGATTAAATAGTTTTTTATGTTTTTTTAATGTATACATTTATACGTTTATGTTGTCGTAAGTTTGCGGGTGATTTTTCTTTGAAGTTTACATTTTAGTGGTGTTTGATTGAATACCTATTTTATTTTAAATTGATTTAATTTTATCTGACAATTTTTCCAATTACCCCTAAAAAAACAAGAATCATGCCGAAAAGACAGCTAGTAAATACAAGCATTTTGTAGGGCGAGAGCCCCCCTTGAAACACACGTGTTTCGTCACCCAAATACAGCAGTGATTTTCTCAAACAGGCGTGTTTCAAGGGGTGTTCTCGGGCGGGTGTGTATGTTGTTGATATGTATGTTGTTAGAAATATGTTTTTCATCGTAAATATATTGTTAAAACATTGAAAATATATGAATTTGATAAAAGAACCGGTAGGTGAAGGTAAGCTACTGGTTCAATGGAATAAATATTGAGGCGTAAAAATGTCGCAAATGGCAAGAAGAAAGTTTAACGTAGTTTCCGGTTTTTTGTGCCGGGAGC
>DHTG01000093.1:50400-63010 GCA_002411545.1 Bacteroidales bacterium UBA5266
AGCAGGAAAACAAGAAAATGGATGATGGGTGCTTTTTCGTGTTGTGTCGAAAAATTAACCGGTAAACGGGCGATTAGGATTCACTTGCTGACTTGATCTGTTCAACGACAGTTAACGACAAAAATGGCTTGACTGCACATATTCACCTGTGCGAGAGGCGAAAATTTTAATTCGACTTGACTTTATCATTCATCATTATTTTTACTATTTTTGCATTTCCGAATCATTAAAAAACATACGATATGAAAATCCTCCTCACCGGTGCAAAAGGCTTTGTTGGCAAAAATTTAAGTTTAGAGTTGAAAAATAGAGGATATACAGACTTGTATCTTTATGATCTTGACAGTGATCCGTCGGTATTGTCGGACTATTGCCGCGATTGTGACTTTGTGTTTCACTTGGCTGGGGTGAACCGACCCAAGCAGGTGTCGGAGTTCAAAACCGGCAATGTAGATTTTACGGCCAAGCTCTTAACCTGTTTAGATGCTCATCGGAATCCTTGTCCCGTGATGTTGTCCTCCTCCTCCCAGGCGGCTTTAGACAATCCGTACGGTTTGAGCAAGCAAGAAGGGGAGAAGCTGGTACGCGTTCATGCCGAAAAACACCAAACACAAGCCTATATCTATCGTTTTCCCAATATCTTCGGTAAATGGTGTCGACCGAATTACAACAGTGCCGTG
Organism: Bacteroidales bacterium UBA5266; assembly: GCA_002411545.1. Taxonomy (GTDB): domain Bacteria; phylum Bacteroidota; class Bacteroidia; order Bacteroidales; family WCHB1-69; genus UBA5266. The sequence continues at coordinate 51,081 of DHTG01000093.1, forward strand.
GCTACCTTTTGTTACAACATCAGCCGCAACATAGACATACAAGTCAACGACCGCGAGGTGATTATGAATTTAGTCTATATTGACGACGTGGTCGACGAGCTCATTGAGGCCTTGGAGCAGCGTGAACATCGCAATGGCGATTTTTGTTTTGTTCCAGCAGTCTATAACCGTCGCTTAGGCGACATCGTCGACTTGCTCTATCTTTTTAAAAGCACCCGCCGTGAACGCAGTCTGCCAGATATGTCGGATGCTTTTACCAAAAAGCTCTATGCTACCTATTTATCCTATTTGCCCAAAGATGGCTTTTCCTATCCCCTCAGCATGCACATCGATGAAAGAGGCTCGTTTACCGAGTTTATACGGACACCCACACGGGGACAGTTTTCGGTCAACATTACCAAGCCAGGCATTACCAAAGGCAATCATTGGCATCATACAAAAAATGAAAAGTTTTTGGTCGTCAGCGGAAAAGGAGTGATACGCTTCCGCAACATGGATGCCGGAGACGAGGCTGCCGGCGAAATCATCAGCTATTATGTCAGCGGCGAAAAATTGGAAGTTGTCGACATTCCCGTAGGGTATACCCACAACATCGAAAACCTCGGCGACACGGATATGGTTACCTTTATGTGGAGTAACGAAATTTTCGATCCCATACATCCCGATACCTATTTCGAGGAAGTGAAAAATAGTTGAAAGTTTGTAAAGTCGAAAGACAGTCGCGAGTACTGAGTCAACGCATTGAAAAACTGAAAACTGAAAACTTTTTTTTCTCTTACATACCAAACGCATCATTTCGTCGTTCTTTAAACAAAAAATAACAAAAAACCTTATTTCACATGCAATTTCGAGATTTAAAAAAACAGTACGAAGTCTTAAAACCTGAGATGGATCAAGCCATGTTGGACGTAGCGGCCTCTTCCGCTTTTATTATGGGCAAGCCTGTCAAGGAATTAGAAAGTAAACTAGCCGAATACGTAGGCGTAAAACATTGTGTTAGCTGTGCCAATGGAACCGAAGCCTTAACCCTGGCCTTGAAAGTATGGGACATTAAAGCCGGCGATGCCGTATTTGTCCCCGATTTCACTTTCTTTGCCTCCGCCGAAGTAGTTTCCTTTGAAGGGGCTACCCCTGTTTTCGTGGACGTAGATCCTCGCACCTTTAACATCGACGTCAAGCACTTGGAACAACAGATAGAAAAGACCTTGCGAGAAGGCAAGCTGACGCCCCGTGTAATCATCACCGTCGATTTGTTCGGTCTGCCCGCCGATTATGGGGCGGTAAGAAAAATAGCCGACAAGTATCATTTATATATATTGGAAGACAGCGCACAAGGTTTCGGTGGCAACATCAAAGGACAGCGGGCTTGCAGTTTCGGCGATATTTCCACCACCTCCTTTTTCCCGGCCAAACCTCTGGGTTGCTATGGCGACGGAGGAGCTTTGTTTACCGATAAGGATGAATGGGCTATGTTAGCCGATTCCCTCCGAGTGCATGGAAAAGGGACTTTTAAATACGACAACGTACGCATTGGTATGAATTCCCGTTTGGATACCTTACAAGCCGCCATACTATTAGTCAAATTTAAAGCTTTTCAGGAATATGAACTGGAAAATGTCAACAAAGCCGCTGCTTGTTATACCGCTAAATTGCAGGATGTGGTTATTACGCCCTACATTCCCAAAGACTATTATTCCTCCTGGGCTCAATATACCATCATATTGAAAAGTCAAGAAGAAAGAGATCGTCTGCAAGCTGCTTTAAAAGAGAAGAGTATACCTACCATGATCTATTATCCAACCCCCATGCACGCACAAACCGCCTTTAAGGATTTAGGATATAAAGAAGGAAATGTCCCTGTAAGTGAAAAACTCTGCCAAACCGTACTTTCTTTGCCCATACACCCTTATCTAACAGTGGAAGAAATAGATACCATTTGTATGACAATAAGAGAGAATCTGTAAAGATGCAAGTCACAAGTCGCAGGTCTCAAGTTGAAAAAATGACCTGCAACTTGAGACTTTTTCGGAACAAAAAAAATGAAAACTCATAACTGACAACGAAAAACATGCAAGTTTCAACTATGCGCAGCCTCGATCGGTATATAGGAATACCCTTGTGTTTCCTGATGGATATCGTATGGGTTATAGCTTCTTTTTTTCGTTCGCATAAGAAGCGGGAACCTGATTTGAGTCGTACGCTCTTTATCGAACTATCGGAGATGGGTAGTGCTGTTTTGGTTGATCCTGCTATGCGTTATCTCAAAGAAAAACAAGGCAGTGAGTTGTTTTTCGTGATTTTTGCTTCCAATGCCGAGAGTTTGGATATCTTGGACACGGTGGCAAGGGAAAATCGTTTCTACCTGCGTATGCATAATTTGCTTGTTTTGGCAATCGATGTAGTGCGTTTCATGCGTTGGTGTCGACGCAAGCAGATTACGGCCGTCATCGATTTGGAATTATTCTCCCGTTTTACGGCTTTGCTTACAGTCTTGAGTGGGGCCTCTCATCGTTGCGGTTTTTATGCTCATTTCGATGAGGGTTTTTACCGCGGCCATCTCCTCAACTATCCCGTACGCTACAATGCCCATGTACACATTAGCATTAATTTTATGTCCTTAGTACATAGTGCTATGGGCTATCATAAGAGTCCTTATCCCATCACACCGGTCGAACCGGAGCGGCTCATTCCCGTCCAAGCCCGGATCAGTGCCGAGGAAATAAACGCTTCACAGCATGTATTGGATCAACTGTTTCCTGCTTGGAGGGACATGAAAATAGTGCTCTTCAACACCAATGCTTCCGATTTGTTGCCTCAACGTCAATGGATGGAAAACTATTTTGTGGAGTTGGCCGGAATATTGTTGCGAGAGCGCGCCGATGTGCTTGTGGTGGCTATAGGTTCCGAGGAAGAACAGAAAGAGGTGCAGGCCATTGTCGACGAGGTCAACGACAATCGTTGTTGCTCCTTAGCCGGGAAAACCCATCTGCGTCAACTTCTTGCCCTTTATCATCAAGCTACTTGTTTGTTGAGTAATGACTCTGGTCCGGCCCAATTCGCCGCTGTAACTCCACTGAAAACCTTTGTTGTTTTCGGACCAGAAACCCCCGATTTGTACCGTCCCTTGGGCCATCACATCGAGACCTTCTACCTGGCTTTACCCTGTTCGCCCTGTGTGAGTGCGAGCAATCACCGTAAAACCAACTGTACGAACCGTCAATGTCTGAGTGGTATTTATCCGCAAAAGGTCAGCAAAGCGCTCTTAGATTATTTGCACTCTCTTGATCAAGCTACCTAAAACCTTTTCTAATTCACACATTATACCTTTATGATAACACGTAGACTTCTTGGATTCTTTTTATTTGTTCTTTACATCTTGGCGGTGTTTTTGTTTAATATACTTCCCTTGGGGTTTGTTGAAAAAATACAAGAACCTCTGTGGGGTGAATTTCGTTTGGATTACTTGGCTCATGCCTTGGTGTTTTTGCCGTGGATATTTTTTCACCTCTGCTTCCCAACCATTAAAAAACGACGATGGTTTGTGGTCGGATTGATGATGGCCTTGCTGATTGAAGGGATACAATATTATTTACCTTACCGCGGTTTTAATATGTATGATATCATTTTCAATGTAGTCGGTTTACTCATGGGATACCTCCTTTTTACCGGCTTATATTTTAAACTTCAAACCTATCTGGAGGGGAAGAAATAAAAAATAAAGTTCGCGACTCGCGGATTAAAACTGAGGACTGACTCCTGTTCTGTAACTTGCGACTTGAGACTTTTTCTGAGAACTGAGAACTGAGAACTGATTTTATTCGTTTTTTTTTGTACTTTTGCAAGTTTAAAAATTGTGTATATGGAAATCTCATCAAGATATAATCCCTCACAGATAGAGGAGAAGTGGTATAGTTATTGGATGGAAAAATCTTATTTTCATTCCGAGCCGGACGAGCGTAAGCCTTTTACGATTGTCATACCACCGCCCAATGTAACGGGAGTGTTGCATATGGGTCATATTTTAAACAACACCATACAAGACATATTGATACGTCGGGCGCGTATGCAGGGTTATAATGCTTGTTGGGTACCCGGTACCGACCATGCCTCCATAGCTACCGAAGCCAAAGTAGTTCATATGCTTAAAGAAAAGGGCATCTCCAAAAAAGACATAAGCAGAGAGGAGTTTATGCATTATGCCTGGCAATGGAAAGAAAAGCACGGCGGAATTATCTTGCAACAGCTCAAACGTTTGGGTATTTCGTGCGATTGGGACAGACTCTCCTTCACTATGGATGAGGCTTTGTCGGAATCGGTAACGGCAGTTTTCGTCGACCTTTATCGCAAAGGTTATATCTATCGCGGAATTCGTATGGTGAATTGGGATCCCAAAGCACTGACGGCCGTATCGGATGAAGAGGTCATATACAAAGAAGTACAATCCCACTTATACTATTTGCGCTATCGCGTAGAAGGCAGTGAACAAGATTATATCAGCATAGCCACTACCCGTCCCGAGACTCTCTTGGGCGATACGGCGGTATGTGTACATCCCGATGACCCACGCTATCAACACTTCCTAGGAAGAAGGGTGATAGTACCCCTGGTGAATCGTTCCGTACCGGTGATTGCCGATACCTATGTCGACCGTGATTTCGGAACCGGTGCCTTGAAAATTACACCGGCACACGATATCAACGATTATCAATTGGGAATAAAATATAAATTGGAAAGCATTAATATTTTCAACGACGACGGCACGTTGAACGAATTCGCCGGTTTGTTGGTGGGCATGGATAGGTTTGAAGCCCGCAAAGCCATTTTACCCTTGTTGGAAGAAGCGCAACTGCTGATAAAAGTTGAAAATTACGTCCATAAAGTGGGATATTCCGAACGTACCCAAGAGGTGATAGAACCCAAGCTCTCCCGTCAGTGGTTTTGCGACATGGCAGCCTTGGCGCGTCCTGCCTTGGAAGTGGTGATGAATGACGAGGTGAGGTTCTTTCCCGATAAATTCAAAAACACCTATGCCCATTGGGTGGAGAATGTCAAAGACTGGTGTATCAGCCGACAATTGTGGTGGGGACACCGCATTCCGGCCTATTACCTACCCAATCAAGAGGTAGTGGTAGCTGCCAGTCAAGAAGAAGCCTATCACCTGGCCAGGGAGAGATTTCCGGAATTGGATATTCGCATTTCCGATTTACAACAAGAAGAAGATGTGTTGGACACCTGGTTTTCGTCCTGGTTGTGGCCCATTACGGTATTCGATGGCATGCGATATCCCGACAACGATGACATACGGTATTACTATCCCACTTCGGTTTTGATAACAGCTCCCGATATCATTTTTTTCTGGGTGGCACGCATGATTATGGCAGGCATGGAGTGGAGGGGTGAAATCCCTTTTCGAGATGTGTATTTCACCGGTATGGTGAGGGATCATCTGGGACGAAAAATGTCGAAATCACTGGGTAATTCACCCGATCCCATTGCGTTGATGGATACCTATGGTACAGATGGCATACGCATGGGCATGTTGTTGAGTGCACCTGCCGGCAATGATTTGATGTTTGATGAAAGCCTGTGTGAACAAGGACGTAATTTTAATAATAAGATATGGAATGCGCTGCGTTTGATTAAAGGTTGGAAAGTAGATGATAAACTGTCCATACCTGCCCATGCTAACATCGCCGTAGAGTGGTTCGATGCTCGTTTTAATCAAGTTCTTGCCGAAATTGACGATGCTTTCCAAAAATACCGACTCTCCGATGCCTTGATGAGTGTATATAAATTGATATGGGATGACTTCTGTGCCTGTTTTTTGGAAATCGTAAAACCACCCTATCAACAGGCTGTGGATGCTGTAACTTATCAAGCCGCTTGTACAAATTTAGGTCGGCTGATGCAAGTATTGCATCCCTTTATGCCCTTTATCACCGAGGAAGTATGGCATCTGTTGTACGGAGAGGAGAAGGGCGATATCATTGTGTCGAGTATGCCTCAAGTACTAACCTTCGATGCCTCTATCATCGAGACCTTTGTCTTCAGCATGGAAGTGGTTGAACAAATCAGAAGAATACGGACAGAGAAAAATATAGCTCAAAAACACAGCTTGGAATTATACCTTAGCCCCCGGCAACAGCAGGCGATGTTTGAGGAGGTTGTTATCAAACTCTGTAACCTGTCGAAGATTCAAAGGGTCGACACCAAACCTACGGCCACTCTTTCGTTTATGTTGCATACACAGGAGTTTTTTATACCTTTTGGCGAAACGTTAGATGTGGAAGAAGAAAAACGCAAACTACAAGAGGAAATGCAGTATTTAGAAGGCTTTTTGGACAAGGTAGAAAAGAAACTTTCGAATCAGGCTTTTGTGGAAAATGCTCCTGAAAAAGTAGTCGAGATAGAACGGAAAAAACAAAACGACGCACGGCAGAAACTAAGCCTCTTGCAACAAAAATGGCAAGATTTGGACTAAAACTGTACATATTAGGATTAGAATCAGTAAACACTGAGATGATAAATAAAACACTATGAACAAAGATACCTATCAACTTTTTGGTGGAAAAATGTTTCGACAGCCTTTGTTGCATATACAAGCCCTGAAAAGCATAGAATTAAAAGAGGCTTTTGAAGCGGTAGAGGGGTATGCCCGTAGGCATTATGTGTTGGGGTATGTGAGTTATCAAGCCAAAGATGTGTTTTTAGGAAAAACATTCGAAAGTGAAACCCCTTTGCTTTATTTTGAAGTCTTTGATAGGTGCTATGATTATCAAGCTCACCCATTTCGGCAATCATTATGTTTATTTCCACAGCCTCAAGTAGATTATCCCCAATATGACAAAGCCATTGCAGCTATAAAAGACGAAATAGCATGCGGTAACACCTACGAACTCAATTATACCTATGCTTGTAAACTCCCTTATAAAGGAGATGTGTATGCTCTTTTTGATAGCTTGAGTGCACAACAACAAACACCCTATCAAGCATTGATACAAAATGCTTATGAGGAGGTGCTTTCTTTTTCTCCGGAATTGTTTTTCAGTTTGGAGGGGAATCGCATACGAACCAAACCCATGAAAGGGACCATCGCACGCAAAACGAATGAAAGAGAAGATTATCGACAGCGGGAGATCCTAAAGAATGATACTAAGAACCGCGCCGAAAATGTAATGATAGTCGATTTGCTCCGCAACGACCTAAGTAAAATAGCTCAGACCGGCAGTGTTAAAGTAAACAAATTATTTGAGATAGAGACCTATCAAACATTGCATCAGATGATATCGGAAGTAGAGGCAAGCTTGCACCCGGATGTAAGCCTTTACGATATTTTCCAAGCGATATTTCCTTGCGGTTCGGTTACCGGTGCACCTAAGATCAAAACTATGGAACTTATTGACAGAATTGAAAAACAGCCACGGGATATATATTGCGGAGCCATTGGCTTGCTTTCGCCCGAAGCCTGTGTTTTCAGTGTTCCCATTCGCATCTTACAGCGCAAAAAAGGCGAAAAGGACTTTCGCTATCAAGTAGGAGGGGCTGTAGTGTGGGATTCTCGTCCGGAAGAAGAATGGGAGGAAACCCGCATTAAAAGTCTTTTTCTTACACGCAACAATCCGGAATTCAGTCTAATAGAAACCATAAAAGTAGAAAAGTTTTCTATGCTGTTTTGGGAGGCACACTTGCAACGCATGAAACTATCGGCACATGCATTGGGCTTTTATTTTAATCCCGAATTGGACAAGCTGCAAGCTACACAAAACGGTATCATGCGTATTGTTTTGGCAAAAGATGGAAATTATACAATTGACTATGCTGCTTTTGAAGAATCAACTTGCGATAAGGTTTCTCTCGCTTGCCGGGGGGTGGATAGTACGCATCCCTTGTTATACCATAAAACTACCTATCGTCCCCATTATGAAGAAAGCATGCTGAAGATACGAAGGGGAGAAATCTACGATGAGTTGTATTACAATGAAAAAGACGAACTGACTGAAGGAGCACGTTCGAATATTATATTGAAAATAGAGGGGCAGTATGTAACACCTAAAGTAGAAAGCGGTTTGTTGAACGGTATTTACCGACAAAAACTCCTGGAACAAAAATTTTGTGTGGAAAAGACATTGTATGTTTCCGATTTATATAAGGCGACACACATCTTTTGTGTAAATGCTGTCAGGGGAATAAAAAAAGTAAGATTACTATGATTTTGATTGATAATTACGATTCCTTTACGTATAATATCGTTCACTATTTCAAAGAAATGGGAGTTAACCCACGTGTGTTTACCCGCAATGAAATCAATGTAAAAGCATTTGCCGATATAGACTTCGATCGAATTGTTCTTTCCCCCGGTCCCGGGCATCCTATAGAGGCGGATTTGTGTTTGGATTTAATACATCGCTATCACCCAACGAAAAAGATACTCGGTATTTGTTTAGGTCATCAGTGCATAGCTCACGCTTTTGGGGCAAGCATAGGGAAAGATCAATGTCCTACCCATGGCAAGACCTCGGCTGTATATCATACAGGAACTTCTCTTTTTAAAGGGATACCTCAAGGATTTTCGGCCTGTCGTTATCATTCCTTGATTGTGGATAGGCATACACTTCATCCTCCCTTGGAAATCACAGCCCAAACCCAAACGGGCATAGTGATGGGTATTCAACACCGTTATTATCCGATTTTCGGTTTGCAATTTCATCCTGAGGCCATTTTAACGGAATATGGAAAAGTCTTGTTGAGAAATTTTTTAGATTTTTAAGTCTGGCAGCCAATGGCTATGCTCAAAAGACATAGGCCAATTGCAGAAAAAATGCATTGTTTTTAATGCTTTTGTCGTGATGGAAGAGAGGGTAGAGATCGAAACGGAAGATACTTTCGATGTTCACAGGGGCAATGTGTAAACCCAAGCTGTATTGCAGACCGTAACGATGCGGGTAGATATCTTGCACTAAAGACAGCTTTTGATTCCTTATTTTGGCGGAAAAGACATAACTGTAATAGCCGCCCAGACCGACATAAGCATATATAGATTCGTCGAAGGTAGTGCGAAGCAACAGGCTAAGAGGAAAGTACAAGGATTGTAAATGCAGTTTTTCAATGTGGGATGTATAGCTTGATGTGCTGGGTTGGTAAAAGTTTTCATAGGTATAGCTACATTCGGGACGTATTGATAAATAGGAGTTGATGCGGATTTGCAGCAACAGCCCTCCTTTGTAAGCCCAGCCCGAACGTCCTTTGGCAAAAGCTCCTTGGGTATAGCGCAAATGGCTCATGCCGAAGGCCGATAATAGCCCGAAGGCTACGACTTTATCTTTGGGGTGGATGGCATTTCTTCGGTGTGAATAGCTCAAGGATTCATTTTGTGACATGCGTAAGGTGAAGCTGTGCATAAAGTCGGTGATGATGCTTAGTCCTTCATAATCGATTTCATCGGCATCGTCTTGTGGTTTATGGTAGGGAGATAGCATACCGGTGGTAATATGAAAAGCCGGAATGTTTTCCATGGCAAAATAGCGGGTATCGGTGGCGGCGAAGAGGGTCTTTTCGAAATTTTGCATGCGAAGGTTCAAAGGAGCAGTAAAGGCGATGTCCTGGATGTTTGTTTTGCCGTCTTTTAAAGTGGCTACACCTTTGATAAATAGCTTGTTGCTTTTTTTGTAATAGCCAACCATATCCATGCTGACCATGAGTTTAATATGTTGCAAGGGAAGTTGTGAAACCAAAAATTTAGATCCCAGCAGTCCTCTTTCTTCGGCATCGAAGGCCACGAGCATGACGCTACGTTTCAGTTGATGTTCGTTGGCTTTGAGCAGGCGTGCCAGTTCAATCAAGGCGGCAATACCCGAAGCATTGTCATCAGCGCCGTTATAAACCTCAATTGCATTCTCTTTGATGCGATATCCTATATGGTCGTAATGAGCGCCTATAATGATGTATTCCTGTTTTAATAGGGAATCTTTTCCTTCGATGATACCAATTACATTTTGACATTTGATGTTTTGATTGATGAGGAAGTATTGAAAATAGGAATCCTGCTCATAAGAAATTAAGCCAATTTCTTTGAAATACTGAGCAATATAAATTGCCGACAATAAACCTTCTTGGCTGCCTGCCGAACGTCCACGCATGGAATCGGAGGCAAGGGTATAGACATGTTGGCGCAGTAATTGTGGGTCGCTCGTTTGAGTATAGGCGGTAAGGATGAGCGAGAACCCTAGAAAAGTACATAAAAAAACCGATTTTTTCATAGATAAACTTAAAAAAGTGCCCCGAACAAGATTTGAACTTGCACAACCTTGCGATTACTACACCCTGAATGTAGCGCGTCTACCAATTCCGCCATCGGGGCATTTCGTAAAAATTCATGTGGTATGTGGTGTCCGGAACAAGACTTGAACTTGCACACCCTTTCGAGCTCTAGTACCTGAAACTAGCGTGTCTACCAATTCCACCATCCGGGCAATACTCTTAAATGAAGTATGTTGTTACTATATAAAATCTTAGCCGTCATGTCAAGCAGTGCCGGATCAGACTGTAAAAGTAATTTTTTTGCCGGTAACCGGATGAAAAAAACTTATTTTAAATGCTTCGAAATTAAAAAGAACTGTCTCTTCCGAAGGATCATAAAGAGGATCTCCTGCAATAGGAAAACCTATCCAAGCCAAATGAGCCCTGATTTGATGGCGGTACCCTTCCGCTATTTCACATTCAACCGGTATTATTTTTTCAGCGGATGCATTTTTCAAAAGCGTTATTTTTGTTGTGTACAATTTTTTACCGCTTTTTTTCAATGCAGATTTTCCTGAAGAACCGGTTACCGGGCGAACTTGAGCGTTTTTTAATCCGAACGGTCTGAATGCTGAGGTCACTGTAATGCATCTGTTTTTCAAGAGATCCTGATAAAATCCTTGCTGCGGCGGAAAAGCGTCCAAAACAACGGGTGTATCGGCTTTGTTTCTGCACAAAGCCTTATACGTTTTTATAAACTTATGCTGCTTTTGTTCCTGCAAAAGAGTTTCATAAGCATTCTGAGAGGATGCAATGACTAAAAGTCCCCTTGTATCTGTATCAATCCGGTGTAAAAGACCATATTCGCATTTTTTTTTGCCGCTGACAGTACGAATTTGGGGAAACAGCCGGGCAGCCTGAAAAACAGCATTATTTTGTTCACCGTCTTTAAGCGGAGCTGACGGAAGCCCTGACGGTTTATAAATGACAATAAAAGGATTATCCTTTGAAGGTTCCTGAATAATTTTAATTTGCAAATCTTCTGTTCCGCTCATTTTGTTATAATTTCCTTCCGAAATTTTGAATGCAGAGATGCAAGCACCTTTTTAAAACGTACAGGCACTGCTGCGTAAAACGTTGCAGCTTTTTTTTCTCCAGGAAGCCGTATTTTAAGAAACCGCGAATGCAGCATAAGCGTTGCGTCTGGAAACAGTTCTTCTTTTTTCTGGTTATAGACAGAATCGCCCAGAATAGGACAGCCAATAAATTTAGCATGAACTCTTATTTGATGGGTTCTACCTGTTTTAAGCCTGAAGCGCATTAGCGAATAATTTCCATAACAGGCAATGCAGTGGTAAATAGTCTTTGCATATTTTCCTTCAACAGTGTTTCCAACAGCTTTAAATCTTTTTCTATTTCCGGGATCCCGTATAATTTGCGTGCTGATTACGCCGCCTTTATGCGGCGGACGCCCGCTTACTATTGCTATGTATTCTTTTTGCACATGGCGTTTTTGAAACTGCTGCTGCAAAAAATCCTCAGAAAGCCGGTTCCGTGCCGTAATAATGATTCCTGAAGTTTCTTTATCAAGCCGGTGAACAATTCCCGGACGGTTTGAAACAGTATTTTTTACAGCCTTTTGATTCCAGCGGTACAGCAAGGCATTCACTAACGTACCGCTCCAGTTTCCTGCC
>DHTG01000037.1:0-1617 GCA_002411545.1 Bacteroidales bacterium UBA5266
CTTGCCATAATTAAAACGGTGTTATTTGATTGATGATCTCTTTACTAATAGGATGATTTTCATGCTTTTCGTACACTCACTCAAAGTCTCGGTTTTATTTTGCACGTTTTTGTCGCTGTATTAAAAATCCACACATGGGAGTCCGAGTAATATATCTCGTTCCAGTTGGTTCTACGAATAAATCGTAGATTGAATATTCTTATTAAAGTTTCTTGCATGGTTTAAAATTTAATTGTTATTTATTATTGATTCTTGTTTTTTTATCTCTAAAATTCACATCATCCATTTACGCCGTTCGCTCCGCCTATATAAGGCGGACGGACGGACGGTTGATTGTGGAGTTAAAACGGTGTTTCAGGATTAATAATATTTACTTCAAATCCACCGGCATTGTAGGTGATTTCATACGACACAAACCTCAGAAAATCGGAACACAGATAAATCATCGCTGCGATCTTCTTTAACTTCTCATTTGGAATATAGAGGATCGCCTCCGATGATTCCGTGTAACTCAATGTTACCAAATAGTCGTCATTGATCTCGACGGCTTTGTTTAGATACTTTTCGAGTTGTTTTACTACTGTCATAGTTTAAAAATTTAGTTAATACTTTATTAATAATATGTAAATCAGATATTTAATACACTATTTCGCCCTATTTGAGTGGTTTTTACTTTATTCCCTGAAGCTTTTCCCGGTAAATTCAATCCGCTTGGTTGTCGCTATTATTCGATCCAGTGTTCTGGTGCCGTACTTTTGTACCAGCTGTTCGGCTCCCAGATTAGAAGTGAGGAGTATCAATTTCCCGTATTTTTCGACTGAATCAAGTATTTCAGGAACAACCGATCTCTTTTCGCCATACTTTACGGATATTTCTTCGGTGCCTATGTCGTCGAGTGCAATAATATGTTTCCTCAGAACCTCTTCAGGGTCTTTGTTGACTTCAGACATATCAAACGATGAAACCACCTTGTTGTGATACTTTAAAATGATAGGACTTATCACGTAGCGTGTCAGAAATGTTTTTCCTAAACCGCTTGATCCATACAGGAATAGTCCACGCCCCTCATTGTTTTCGAGCCATTCGGCAACCTCATCATATTGAGGCAACCAAACAAGACGTTTACCCTCCAGACCAAGAAAGTAAGTAAGTGCATTTCGAAGTACCGTCTTGGCGTCCGGTATTTGAATAATAACTTTAGGTTGCATTACTTTCATTCCGTGCGCTTTCATACGCTCAAAAAAATCTACATAATCGTTTTCCATGTTTTTAAAATTTTAAAATTTGATCTTTGGCTAATCCATCACCCAATATATCATTGGCCGGATGTTTATAATTGTGTTTTTCGGTTTGCAACCATGATGCCTCAAAGCCGCGCCATTGTTTGGAGGCAACAATTGAAAGTACTTCGTTGATATCTTTACCTGTTTTCTTGACTTCATCAATGAAATTGTTGAATGCCAACTCCGAATTTCTGGCTTTTTTTAATTTACGAACAGAAATCCATTCATCAACTAATTTTTCATCAAATCCGAAATCAAGCATTGCATTTTTAAAATTGAATTTTTTTTGATCTGATTTAACAGGTTTAGATTTATCATTTACATTATCATTTAC
>DHTG01000037.1:1820-5345 GCA_002411545.1 Bacteroidales bacterium UBA5266
TCATTTACATTATCATTTACATTTACATTTACATTAGGGGTTGTTTTGGGGTTGTTTTGGGGTTGTTTTGGGGTTGTCGTGTTTCCTTTACTGGCATTGGCATTGCCAATAGGTGCTCCCCCTTTGGATCCATGTTCGGCCCCCCTTTTTCCATTTTCATACCGCCTCCAATTCGCATCAAGTTGAGGTTTAATTAAAGTAAACAGTGATCGCGGAAATCCGCTTAAATGTGGCTCCTGCATATTCAGCGCATAGTCGGCAATGGCTTCGTACACGATCAGCTTGTCGGTATCGTTGAGGACTTCCATTGCGTCTTTAAATGATCGATAAAATACAAATGACTCTCTTTGCTCGGTCGGTTGTTTTTTGTTTGCGCCTTTAGTCGTTTTCATCTTTTATGGTATTCGTTGTTTTTGTCCGCTTACATTTCTCAGCAATTTCTTTCAGTGGAATGAATATCCAAACGGCATCATTCTTCATTTCAACGGCCTTTGCTATGTACTTTGCCACATAACTCGCTACCTCATCCCAAAAACTATCCGTGACAATCAAATCGTTTTCTTCCTTAGTATCAGTTTTCATGGTGATTTTTTTAAAGGTTAGTTCTTTTTGATCTTAGCAATCCGGTCAAATCGCTTTTCCTGTACCTCACATTTTTCCCAACTTTGATAAAAGGTATCAGTCCATTAGATTTCCAACGGTGAAGCGTTGGTCGGCTCACTCGTGCCATCTTGCAAGCTTCTTCTGTCGTCAAGAACACATCTTCTTGCTCTCGCTGCTCCGCCTTTACTCTGATGTCGATAGCATAATCAATGGCTTCAATCAGTTGCCCTCCGCTAATGGTTACATTAAGGTTCGGTGTTTCTTTTAGAATGTCGTATAAATTCATATGGTTTGTGTTTTTCGCTACTATGAGAATAAGATGGCAAGTCTTATCCTCTCTTTCCCCGGGTAGCCTTCCCGGCTGTAAGTAACACCACAAATATGGGTGTTTTTCCTCAGATTGGTTAAAAAGCGGACTTTCAGGAAATAGTAATCCGCTAAAAATCATATACATATAAGATATTTAGCGGACTTAAGAAACGGACAAACAGCGGACTATCCCAAATAAGAAAAACGGTCTTTCATGTTTTGAGGTATATTGGAACGAATCTTATTTTTGTTATCCATCGTTGTGTGGATGCATCCAACAATTTTGCAAAAAGTGCGATACCATTTTGAGAATGCCGCCGGTCTTAAGCTATTCATCTGGTCTCCTTCATAACACATTAGTGCCACACGCGCAAAATCTATTGGCTGATTTAGTGTTTTTAAATCATCCGTAAAAACAGAAAAATAATCTAAATTCCCTCCCATACCTTTAAATTTAGGTTTGAAGTAAGTTTTAAGCACTTCGGTATCTACTTCTTGTTGTGGTATGATGTTTGCTCCTTTTTCGGCTTGAGGATTTGCAATCACTTCATTTGGAGATTTACGATCCCATTCACTTAGATCTATTTTTTTCAGAAATTCAATATCTTTCTGAATAATATCCGTACCTATATCCTCTATGGGGCCCCCGATATATTCAGGATGGTTTTTAGAATAATTTCCCGTGTAATAAACAGTTCTATATATTTTTTGAAAATATTCTTCCTGAATTGGATCGTTGTTTTTTTTTAGTCTTGCCCTATCCCTCCAACACAATTGCAAAAAATATGCACATTGTTTTTCATCACTTCCTAATATTACAGAATAATGTTCTGCGGAAAGCTTTTTTTCATGGCCAAGCATCCCCACCATATATTTGTGGATATATACGTAACCCCCAATCATAAATTGAACGGTACAATAGTCATTAATCCTCTCAATCAGATTAGTAACAACCTGCTTTACACTGCAATCATCCTCCTTGCAAAAATCAATAATTTGCCTTATCCTATTATAATAATCTTCCTCTCTAATAAATTCTTCAATTCCATCTGTGTACTCGTGGAGAAGACCCTTTGTCCAAAGGATAAATGAATGGTCCTTCTGTAGTTCGGTGAGAGGTATATCTTGTTTTTCCATTATTCAAGGTATTTTATAGTTTCCTGCTTTATTCCGTCATCAATTGCCCTGTATCGCGCAAAGGCTCTCGATCCTTCAACGTGTCCGCTCATAGACGCAACCAAATTTGGGTCTTTTACTTTCTTATACAGATTTCCAATAAACGCCCTACGTGCCAAATGTGAGCTTGCCACTTCGTTTAACGGTCGCTGTTCTTCTTCACCTGTTGTTGGGTTAAGAACAGTTACCAGTCTGTTTAATCCTGCATATGTGAACGCATTCTTTATATGTTCATTATACTTTGGATCACTAATAAATGGGAATAGTTTTTCACCTCCAGAATATTTTTTTATCAATTCTTTGGCTGTGTCAATCAATGGCACTCTTACCGTTACCGGCTCTTTCTTCTTTGTTTTTTTAGCTATGTACTCAATGAAATTCCCATTATCTTTTACGTTGGATTTCGTGAGAGAGGTCAGATCACTCACTCTGCAACCAATCAGGCATTGAAATACGAATATATCCCTCTGTATGGCTGTTTGTGGATATTCTGATAGGTCAGCATTTAACAGTTTGTTCCGTTCTTCAATGGTTATGTAATAAGGTGTACCGTATCTTTCTTGTGGAACTTTGAACTCGTCAAATGGATTATTTGAAGTAAGCTTTTTATTAACCGTCCATTTGTAGAACGCTCTGAATTTGCGAAGATGGTCACTCCTGGCATTATTACCTCTAGGCGCAACCCTTCTTGTTTCTTTAATAGTGTTATATATTTTCGGGTATTTATCTTGGATTGTGTGTTCTATTTGCAGGAATCTGTCAAATCGTTGTATATCCTTATCTTTGAGCTTGTTCAGGTCGAGTTTAAATTCTTTGCCATTTGTTTGCTCATACATCTCCCATCGCTGCAAACATCGCTTCAAGACGTTCAAATAAACCTCCCTTCCATCTTGTTCTTTGGCAAAGTCGTCAAAATAATCAAAGAATGTTTTAACTTTTGGTTGGTGCTTAATTGGATTGAGGCGCTTGTCTATTTCATAATACCAACGCTCTGGGTCGGGATCATCTTTTATTTCTCCATAAATATCAAGTAGTAATTCTTTCCGGCCAGATACTCCTGTGTTGATTTCCTTTCTGTAATCATCCGAAACGAGTGCACGTGTTTTTACTTCCTGTCTTACATCATCCCACTTATCGGGATTTACCAATAATTCTGAAACATGATGTAATTGTACACCTCTACCGGCACTCAACCGGAATCTTATGTTTACTTCATCCGCTTTTTTCTTGGTTGTTCTGATATAAGCCTTAATCGTTGCCATGATGAATGATATTTGGTTGTGCAAATATAGAAAATTTGCACAACATAAACAATACAAAACGGAACTATCTTTTGCAGTAAGATTAAATTAATATTGATTATCAATGTTATACTATTTTATAACTGCTTCGCAAAATACCATATTATAGCGTTTTCGAATCTCGCCGGGTGTACTC
>DHTG01000082.1:0-2249 GCA_002411545.1 Bacteroidales bacterium UBA5266
GGAAGGTAAATTGACCAATGTTCGGACAATACGTAAGATAAACCATAACGGTATTTCCAATACAAGGCAATTTTCCCTGCTGGTAATGCCACATGTAGATGCACCAAATCAGGACGAAAGAGGTGTTTTTTTATATATCGTAAGCCATAATTATAGGCTTTAAACATTCGATAGGCATTAACAAGTTTATTTATTGTTTTGCTATAAGCAGTGCAGTCTTTTATCTTGATGTTGAGTTGACGGTAATTGTCAACGTTTTGTAGATGTATTTCAATATTTTTTATAGAATAGTTGACTCGCTGAACGTTCAATACAAGCGAATCGGATTGGTCGGAAACCGTTTGAATATGCCGTAAACAGAAGTTCCCCAGTGTAGGATTTTCGTCCGTTGGCGACCAACTCATAAGATGAATAATATGTAAGGATTCCGATTTATGCATACAGAATACGAATATATTAATTGTGATTCTTTAATATCTTTTTTAATTCACTGCGTAAAAATTTGATGTCTTGTTTGTCAATACGTAAATCGTTAAATTTTACTTTGGCGGTTCTTATAAAGTAAATAAAAGACCATACAAAACTACCCACATAGGAAATACTGCTAATCCATGCCATGAAAAAAATCACTTCCGAATAGTGCATTTGTTGAAAACGGGGTATAAGTGAAACTCCCAGACCTATGGTAATAATCAAGCCTATAAGAGAGCTGAAGGTGTTGATTTTATATTTACCAAAACCCGAAAAATAATGTGAAAGAATTACATTACAGGAAAGGATTACGATTCCTAACGCTAATGCATAGATAACGGATTTTGATTCCATAAATTCGCCACCGAATATCCATCCAATCCAAGCGGAAGGTATGCATATCAAAATCAGGGTGGCACATAAAGCGAAGACAAATGCTATTTTAAGAAATGCCAAGGTGAGCTTTTTGGCATATCGTTTATTCCCTTTGCAATTGGAAAGTCGTGCATATTGAACGGTCGACATGCTTTTGGGTAATATCCAAACGGCTTCTGATAATTTAGTCCCTAAATCAAACAAACCTAAAGCTTTACGTCCTGAGCAGAATTCAATGATATAATAACTTAAACGATAATTCAATAATTGGGCGAAATTGGCGGCTTGTATGGTAAAGCCGTAAATCAACATTTGTTTTAATACGGAAAAAATATTTGTGAATCCTTTAAACAGTAATTTATTCCATGCCAGTATGAATCCTAATATGGCTACAACTATATATGAAATTAAATAAGCATAGATATATGAAGAAACATCTTTGATTTTAACTACGAATAACAACAGCACCATTAAACCTAATTGAATAATTATTTGAATAATAGCAAGAATGTTGTAAGCCTTGATTTGTTCGTTCGACAATATAAGTTGGGAGTTTATATAATAGACCGAGTAAAAAAGCGAAGAGAAAAATAAAGGCCATACATATTCGGTAGGGATTAAATGAAAAGCATATAAAAACAATGTTCCGATAATGTTTATGATGATATGAAAAACATAAGAAAGAAACATCAATTGGAAAGTGTCGTAGCGGGGAAGCATATACACCAAAGAAGGACCTCCCACGAAAGAAGTCAGGTTTTGAAGAATGGTAATCCCTAAGATAAAAAGTCCGATGGTACCCAGTCCGCTAGACCCGAACACTTGCGAATTGATAATCACAATACCGAAAGCAATCAGGGTACAAAAAACACGAGAACCGAAAGTGCCGAGGACTTTTTTTATCATGTAATATTATATTAATGTGCTTCCAACCAATTGTTGCCCGATTTCATGTCGATTTCCAACGGTACAGTGATCGGCATGGCATAAATCATTCCCTCGTGAACAATGGCTTTCATTTCTTCCAATTCCGGTTTGTAGACATCAAAAACCAATTCATCGTGTACTTGCAGCACAATGGCTGATTTCAACTTTCTTTTTTGTATTTCATTAAAAATCTTTATCATGGCTGCTTTAATCATATCGGCAGCCGAACCTTGTATGGGTGCGTTAATGGCATTGCGTTCGGCAACACCTCTTACGATGGAATTGCCGGAATAGATATCGCGCAGATAACGACGGCGTTTCATAATGGTTTCAACATAGCCGTGCTGTTGTGCAAACTCTTTTTGCTTTTCCATGTATAGTTTTACTTTCGGATATTTATTGAAATACTGTTCAATGATGTCGGCGGCTTCTTTACGAGAAATATTCAGTCGTTCCGATAAGCCGAAAGCAGATAT
>DHTG01000082.1:2560-2961 GCA_002411545.1 Bacteroidales bacterium UBA5266
GCCATCAGGCGTAATTCTATTTGTGAATAGTCGGCGGCTAATAGGGTATATTCTTCATTGGCAGGGATAAAGGCTTTGCGTATTTCTCGTCCTTCATCGTTGCGTATCGGAATGTTTTGCAAATTCGGATTGCTGGAACTTAAACGTCCGGTTGCGGTAATGGCTTGATTAAACGAAGTGTGAACACGTCCGGTTTGTGGATTTACCAAATTCGGGAAGGCTTCGGCATAGGTCGATTTTAATTTCATAATGCCTCTGTATTCCAATATTAAAGGAATAATAGGATGTTTATGCTCTAATTTTTGCAAAATTTCTTCGCCCGTTTGGTATTGTTTTGTTTTGGTGAGTTTGGCATTTTCAATGATTCTTAATTTTTCGAATAAGATAATTCCCAATTGTTT
>DHTG01000082.1:3217-4251 GCA_002411545.1 Bacteroidales bacterium UBA5266
GTATCGATATGAACGCCTTTTTGTTCCATGCTTGCTAAAACCGGCACCAAAGGCATTTCTATTTCCTTGAATAGTTTATATCCTTCATTTTCATTCAATTGTTTTTCCAATATATTATAAAGACGCAAGGTGATATCGGCATCCTCGCAGGCATAATCTTTCAGTTTTTCAATGGGAACATCTTTTATGCTTGTTTTCTTTGAACTGCTACCTATAAGTTGTTCATAAGTAATCGTTTCATAATTAAGATAACTTTTTGCCAATAAATCGAGGTTGTGACGCATTTCGGGTTCGATGATATAATGTGCCAAGAGGGTGTCGAAACATTCGCCTTTCACCTCCACATCATAACGTAACAGCACTTGCATATCGAATTTTAGGTTTTGGGCAATCTTCAATACCTGAGGATTTTCGAATATGGGTTTCAATACGTTCATCCAACGGCAGGTCTCTTCGCGGGAAGCAGGCATTTGAATATAATAAGCCTTATTAGGCTCAATACTTATCGACATACCTACCATCTGTACATTAATCAAATCCAAACCGTCGGTCTCTGTATCGAAACACAGCAAAGAGGAGGTTTGTAATGTATGGGCTAGTTTTTTCAGTTCATCATATGATTGTATTAATTGATAATCATGGGGTGTATTGTCAATAGATAAGATGCTGTTTTCCGTTACTTCTTCTTCCTTGTTTTCTAACGAAGCGAATAAGTCGGGCAGAGGAACTTCCTTTTTCTTGGAGAAATCGGTAAACACTCTTTGTGCCAATGTTTTGAATTCCAATTGTTCAAATAGGACTTTGAGCGAATTAAAATCGGGCGTTTTGAATTTTAAATCGTCTTCATTCAAATCGATGGGGACATCCAACATAATAGTAGCCAACATCTTCGACATGATAGCGGCTTCGCTGCCTTCTTGTATTTTCTGACGTAATTTCAGATTGCTAATCTTATCGCTTTGTTGAATAATGTTTTCTATGGAACCGAATTCGGCAATTAAATGTTTAGCGGTTACTTCGCCTATTCCTTTTAT
>DHTG01000105.1:0-40913 GCA_002411545.1 Bacteroidales bacterium UBA5266
TTATCGGACAATAATGATTTTTTATTATTAGTAATTATTTATATTAAAACTTATGTTAAATAGATTTATACGCGATTTTTAAAAAGACAAAAGTAAAATATTTGTAGATATCAAAGTTACATCGTCTGTAAAAAAATAAAAAAAAGTAAAGGATTCTCTTTTAAAGATAGACGGCAGTTAAAAACAATTTCACCAACTTGCAATATACAGCTTTTTCCACACATTGTTTTGGCCCCCTAATATTTCGGATTGGTTTATAGATAAAATTATAATTTTGAATCATAAAAAAAGAACATTTATAAAAAGAAGAAAAGATAAAAATTTTAAATGAAGTAAAATCAGAAGGATTAAATGTAACACTTTCAAAATAGAGTATTTATCACGCTAGTTATTATTCATGGAAAGAGAATTGTAATCAGATGGGTATTTCCGGATTTGAACATCGAATGAAAAAGCAAAAATTTTCGATTAGCCAAAAATTAAAAAGTTTTATATACGCATTCAATGGATTGCGAATCTTGATACAAAAAGAACACAACGCAAGAATTCATCTATTTGCCACACTTTGTGTAATAGTAGCCGGATTTCTTTTCAACATTTCATCGACGGAATGGCTTGCCATTATATTTTCAATTGGACTGGTATTTAGTCTTGAGATAATCAATTCTTCCATTGAACATATGGCAGATTTTATATCACCTGAAAAACATGAAAAAATAAAAACAATTAAAGATTTAGCTGCTGCAGGCGTATTAATTAGCACCTTAACCGCATTGATAATAGGACTACTGATTTTTATCCCTAAAATATTTACATTATGTTAAAAACATTGAAAGACATCCAAAGATTAAACGAAACAATATTCATGGGGATATTAACCCTTTTTTGTTTTAGCGTTTCACTATTTAGATTTGTGTATACCGACACAAACGTATTTCTTTTTCTCAACTGGAATTTATTTCTCGCTTTCATTCCTTGGGCATTGACAAGTTTGGTGATTATGAAGCCCACATTACAAAAATCACGCATCATATTGTTTCCCTTACTCGCTGTTTGGCTGTTGTTTTTCCCAAATGCCCCCTATATCCTGACCGATTTATTTCATCTCAGATTGAAATCGTCCATGCCAATTTGGTTTGATTTGGTTTTGATTTTGTCGTTTGCTTGGACGGGACTACTGTTTGGATTTCTGAGCTTGTGGGACATTGAAAAAATATTGCAGAATTTTATGAAAAGGACATATGTAATCTTCATTTCCGTTGGATTGCTGTTCATGGATAGTTTCGGAATTTATGTCGGAAGATACCTTAGATGGAACAGTTGGGATATAGTAAGCGAACCGTTTAGAATAATATATGACATTGGGGATAGGGTTATAAATCCATTTGAACATCCAAGCGCATGGGGAATAACTATTTTTATAGGATTGTTTCTCACTATCATTTATCTATCATTTAGATTGATTCGAAAAAGAAATGATTAAAAAACATCACAATACCACCACTTAAAACAATCCACATTCACACTAACGATTCATAGAAAGTAATTAAAATAAATATAACCGAAAAACCTAAACAATGAAAATAAAAATAGGATTTTTAATGCTATTATTGAGTGCTTGCACTTCTCAAAATTTTATTTTTACTCAAGAAATTAAACCGATTAAAAAGCAAGATGTACGCTATATGCTTTTTGCCCATTCTTCATATGCAAATCTTGATTTTAGGCATGTAAAAAAATTAAATGCTGTCCTGTTTATTGAAAATAAAGATGATATTGATAGTGCACAAGTACTATTTCTAACAGAAAAGAAGTTTTATCATTTATGTGGGTATCATTATGAAATTTTCTTTTGGTATGATAGCGATAGTTTGTATAGTTCAGGCTGTTTGAACAAAGAATGTGAAAACTTTGTCTACAAACCCATAGAGGCACAAAAACTATTAACAACCTATGGAAAAAAACTTAAAACGAATCCCGATCATTACATATATGCCTTGGCTATCCCTGTAACATTCAGTCCGACAGATGTAAAAAAAGAGCTAAGAGATAAAGGATTAATAGTGTTTTCATTTGAGGATGAGTTAAATAGGTTTCCTCGACTTACTTTTTCATTTAGAAATAATACCTATGTGGAAAAGGATGCCAATAATGAAACATGGAAAATGGCAGAAGAAAACAATGAAATAAAAACAAGAATGCTTATCATGGAAATTGTAGATTCAATGAGAACACATTGCAAAGTTTTAAATGAGCCTGAAATTTTTTATGATTCACAAGGAGCCGTATTAGATTCTATAACGCATAGAGGAACTATTGACCTATTTTTTGCCACCGAAAAAGACTTATTGTTGGCAAAGAATATTTTAAACCAACCAAAAGTAGAAGAATATGAGATAAACATTCCAAAAACGTATAACTTGCAACTCATTGATACATCGGATAACATAAAAAAAGTTAAAAACAAATTGCGTGAATTTAAGTTTATTAAAAAAGTAACTCCCTATTTGGAAAACTATTTTCAAGGCGATTATTAATTAACGAAACAGTTTATGCAAATTCACTGATTAAGTAAGGGAGTGATTTGGATTCTCCCCTTACTACTTTTTTTGGTACTATTCGTTGTATAGGTATTTTCGGAGTGCTCTAAAACGCTCTCAGCTGTCAACCATATACTATATGTTTTTCAGTGTATTGACTCTATGTTCGTAACTGAGTCCTGCGACTTAAGATACCCCTCGGCACGAAAAAATAAAAAACTAAATCCTCTTGTGGGCTTCGACTTGATACTTTTTTGTATCTTTGCAAAAATTAAATATTTCAACATATAAACAAAGAAAGAGCGGCCAATGTTTCTTCTTTTTTTATGAAAATGTTTAACCTATGTTACACATTAAAAATTATATAATTTAAAGAATCAAGGTAATAAAATATAAATAAATGCTTTGCCCCTATAGTTCAACGGATAGAACGAAAGTTTCCTAAACTTTAAATCCAAGTTCGATTCTTGGTGGGGGTACTATTAATATTAATGTATAAAGATGGGAATATTTTCATTTTTAACAAAAGACAAAAAACAGTCCTTAGATAAAGGATTGGAAAAAACAAAAGAAGCCTTTTTCACCCGTTTATCGCGAGCCATTATTGGCAAGACTAGTGTAGATGAGGAAGTGCTTGACTCTCTGGAAGAAATACTGATAAGTTCGGATGTAGGGGTAGAGACCACTTTGCGTATCATTGAACGCATAGAAACGAGGGTGAAAAAAGATAAATACTTAGGTACTAAGGAACTAAACCGCATCTTAAAAGAAGAGATTCTGTTGTTGCTCACCGATTCAACAAACGAATCATCAGAAGCTTTTGTCTTACCGGAAAGCCAGGAAGGTCCTTATGTAATCATGGTAGTAGGAGTTAATGGAGTAGGCAAGACAACCACCATAGGCAAATTAGCCTATCAGTTTAAGCAACAAGGCTATGAAGTTGTATTAGGTGCTGCCGACACCTTTCGAGCAGCCGCCGTCGACCAACTCAGTATATGGGCTGAACGTGTAGGAGTTGCCATTGTGAAACAAAGCATGGGTTCGGACCCTGCCTCGGTAGCCTATGACTGCCTTAAATCGGCCATAGCAAAAAAAGCCGATGTGGTGATTATCGACACCGCCGGACGTTTACACAATCGCATCAACCTAATGAATGAGTTAAGCAAGATCAAAAACGTCATGAAGAAATTAGTGCCTATGGCCCCTCATGAAATTCTTTTGGTATTGGATGCTTCTACCGGACAAAACGCCATAGAGCAGGCCCGTCAATTCATCGCAGCCACCGAAGTCAACAGCTTGACTTTGACAAAACTCGATGGCACAGCCAAAGGAGGTGTGGTATTAGGCATTTCCGATCAATTTAAAATTCCGGTGAAATACATAGGCATAGGCGAAAAACCGGAAGACCTCCAAGCTTTCGATCGTACCGCCTTTATCGACTCACTTTTTGAATCTTAAAAGACAGCCGTTGATGCAAGTAGAAATCGACAAAAATTCAGGCTTTTGTTTTGGTGTAGTAAGGGCTATCAAAGCGGCCGAAAAACAGTTGCAGCAACATAAACCTTTGTATTGTTTGGGCGATATAGTCCACAACAACGAAGAGGTGAATCGCTTGGCTACTTTGGGATTAAAAATCATTTCTCACGACGATTTTCAAAGATTGACAAATACCGAAGTGATGATACGTGCACATGGCGAACCTCCTCAAAGCTACCAAACAGCTCAAAAAAACAACATAAGCCTCATTGATGCTACCTGTCCCGTTGTACTTAAACTTCAAAAAGACATTAAAAACAGCTTTGAAGCTGAAGAGTTTCAAGACGGACAAATCCTTATTTTCGGCAAAGCCGGTCATGCGGAAGTCATAGGGCTGTTAGGTCAAACTCAAAACAAAGGGCTGGTGATATCTTCTTTGAGCGACATCGATAAAATCGATTACCATCGTCCGGCGAAACTATATTCACAAACCACCCAAAGTGTGGAAGAATACCAAGCCATTGTACAAACTATTCAAGAAAAATATGCACAAATTGGCAATCAAGCGCTGTTTCACTACTACGATACCATTTGCTATCGGGTAGCCAACCGTGCCAAAGAAATCAGAGACTTTGCCTCAAAATACGATAAAGTGATTTTTGTCTCCGGAGAAAAGAGTTCAAACGGTTTATATTTATTCGACATATGCAAAGAAATAAACCCTCACTCCTATTTTATCTATCGGCAGGAACAACTCAATAATATACCTTTCAATATCAAGGACAAAGTAGGCATATGCGGAGCGACATCTACGCCTATGTGGCTCATGCAAGCCATTGCTGAAAAGATTAAGCATCTCCCTCTTCCTTAAGCGTTGATGGCTCGCCTATTACTCACTTTAAAGTCAAAGCAAATGCATACAAAGAAGCACAATACATATCGGCCACTATGTTTTCATGAGGTGTTTCGGAGATATACACCGTTTTCATGCCAAGTTTCTGTCCGAATAAGATATCAGTATATGAATCGCCTACCATAATGGATTTTTTAAAATCTATGTCCGGAAAGTCGCATTTTGCTCGCAGGGCCATGCCCCCATTGGGTTTACGACTGGGATGGTTTTCGGAAGCCATAAAGGGAGAGTAATACACTTTATCAATGGCATTATCTAAACCATTACACATAAAATCATGCACTTGCTGCAAATCTTCTTCGTTCATTAAGCCCTTCCCTATCCCTTGTTGGTTGGTAACTACTATTATTTTTCCAAATCGTTTTTTACATATCTCAATGGCTTCTTTGACGTGATCAATGAAAATGAATTCCTCTTTATTACGTACATAGCCATCCACTATGCGTTGATTAATGACGCCGTCTCTGTCTAAAAACAATGTCCAGCTTGCATTCACTTCAAACAGAAAAAGATTGGTTGTATTCATAGCATAAAAATGTAGCATTGCCTTCCACTACATCGTTTAGGATGTAAAAAGCATGTTAAGTGACTCCGGGGGGATTCAAACCCCCGACTTTCAGAACCGGAATCTGACGTTCTATTCAGCTGAACTACGGAGCCTGCTATTAAAAAACAAAGCCAAATTGAAATTCAAACATTCGACTTTTATCTTCCACTTTTTGATCTGTATTTAAGTTGATATAATTCTTACGGTACGTAGGCGTAAACGCATTGTTAAAAGCCAGTGCAAACGTAGCTTTGGTGTTGTTTTTAATGATAAAATCAAAACCCAAGCTCACATATAGCGCTTCACGAAGTAGAAAAGTATTTTTATAAATATCCTCTTCCTTATCTACCTTTTCATAATCGATTTTTTTATATTTCATTTTCGAATCTATGCACACGGAGTTATCCATCCCGAAAATTCCGAATATGACAAAACGACCAAACTCATCGGTTTTGAATTTAATAGCGGTTGGTATACTCAAATAGACGATGTTATACACCGCGTTAATAGATGCTTTGTCTTTATCTTCATAGGCATCCATAAAAGACAATTCAGTACGGATATGTCGAGCATTCAAACCCGTATGGAAATAATAATTTTTCAAAGGTTTGGCTAAATTGACATCGACATTCAAGCCGTAAACCCCTCCAATTTTTACCCCTCGGTTATCATAGCCATCATTTTTAGGGCTTGCCCATGCCAAGGTAGGACCGGCTACGACACTTACTTCAACACTGCGAGGACGCACTTCTTGTCCGCATAAAATATAAATTCCTAATATACTTATACTTATTAAAACAATAATACTCTTTCTCATTTTTTTTGTTTTTAGAATTGATGCAAAAATAATATTTTTTTAATTTCAACCATATTTATAAAATTAGTGTTTATAAACAAGAAATTGTGAAAAATTTAGGAAACAGTCCGTTGCTTCATCACTTCGAACAAAATGATACCGGTAGCCACAGAAACATTCAATGAATCAATACTCCCGTGCATAGAAATAGAAATGCTTTGATCGCAATAAGTAAGGATTTCGGGTGATATGCCTTCGCCTTCGTTTCCCATCACCACACAAATAGGCCTTGTGAAATCAGTTTTATAATAGGGTTGTTTGGCCTTTTCGGTACAAGCCATCAACTGAATACCGCATTGTTTTATATATGTAAGTACTTCTTTCACATCATCATGTCGGCAAATAGGTATTTTATGCAAGGCACCGGCCGATGTTTTAACGGCATCTTCATTCAATTGGGCGGAATGTTTACTTGGAAAGACGATGGCATCAACGGAGGCACATTCGGCCGTACGAGCAATGGCTCCCATATTACGTACGTCAGTAATTCTATCTAAGAATAACAAAAAGGGCACTTTAGCCTGCTCATAAATACCGGGTACTATATCGTATATCGATTGATAGCTGATCGACGACATAAAACATATCACACCCTGATGATTGCCACCGGTTAAGCGGTTCAAACGTTCCATGGGGACATACTGAAAGGGAATATTTTGCTCACGTATCATTTGAAACAATTCGCGAAAAAGGTCTCCCGAGGCTCCTTTTTGCAATAATATTTTGTCTATATCTTTTTGTTCATGAATGGCTTCTATCACCGGACGAAGGCCGTAAATCAAATTGGCGTTTTTGGGTCTGGGGTATTTATACATAATTTTATTCCTAAAGAAATTTTGTATCCGTTACTTTGCTAAAAAGTGCAAAGATAACACTTTTTTTAGATTATCTAAAATTGATGATCTATTTTATATAGTCTATTAAAGATAGTTTTATAGCGCACTATTTTTCATATATTTAAATAATGTAAAAGCTGAATATTTGTAATAAAAAAACACGGTAAAAACATTTAGAAAGCTTATACAAGGAGGCTTTCTAATAAAGCTCTTTGATTTCTTTTTTCAAAAATTCCAAAGCAGCTTCCGAAGGTTGTGGATTAAGGTCGACGGATAATTCGATGATTCTACTTGCCAAATCGTTAGCGGTAGATTCTTGGGTCAACTGTCCGGCAGCGAGATTGATAATTTTGATGGTTTCATCTTTGGCTAATTTGGTTTTCTCCCATAAGGAGGATGAGATATACACCTGTTGTGAGAGATTATGGTCAAATTCACTTCGTATGGAAGACACTAAGATGGATTGATATTGAACAACATTCAGATCATGAGGTATATTTCTCAAAATGATGTTTTCGGGTTTAATCCGTTCCAAGAATAAAGCAATACGTTCGTAGGATTGTAATCGTATAGGGGTTATTACTTTTTTAGTAGAATGTTTCAAGTCCAACACTTGTTTCTTTAATTCTTTTTCATATGTTAATTTAATAGCATAATAAGCTGTAAGCGAAACCAATAACGCCGGCATTGTAATTTGTAGTATATTCCAGAAGATGTCCATGAGTCTGATGTATTATTTTAAGAATTTAGATATTAATGTTGAAAAAGTAAAGTAATTTGGAGTAGAAGCTAAGTTATTATGAGCCCTTGCATATTGGACTTTTATATTATAAATATGTATAGAAAGTCCGTAAGAAAAACCCACAAAACCGGTTCGTTCAAAGGCTTTCATTTCTTGTCGGGTATTATAGTTATAGGCAAATTGCAAGGAGAGGTATTTAGCGGGTAAGATTTCAATTCCTATGACAAAATGTCGAAACAGATTATTCGCAAACTGTTGGAAGTTTGTCTTTTCCTTAAATGTTCCGGTAACGGCATCGATTTGAAGGAAGGGATTGGTAGGATCTAAATAGTTCATATTCCAGGTATACAAATGATGCAAGCAGATATTGTAGCGAAAAGGAGCATGTTTCATCTTTTGAGAGAAGGCCAATTGCAAATCAAAGGGCAGTTTTTCTTTTTGATTGGTATATCCTTTGATTTGTGCTCCGATATTGCTTGCTAATAAGCTCAGACAAAGATCATGTTTTTTGTTATAATAGGTTGCCGCTACATCAACGGCCAATCCGGTAGAAAAATAGGATTCATAGGATGAAAAAATCCATTTCACATTCATTCCCATGCTAAGCACACTATCGACCAGATCTTTTGCATAACCACCTATAAGTGCATAATCACCGGCGGTAAAGCTTCCGGTTTCATTGCCACATTCATCGTAACCTTGAAATTTACCATAGGACACAAATTGAAATGCGAAATTGAAGGTTCCTGCTTTCTTAAAATCATGGACATAATTAATATGACCGAAAGCCGCATCGGCAAAATAATCCACACAGTTAATGGAAACTCCCTGATTCATTTCTTTACGTATCAAGGAAGGATTCATAATAAGCAGGGAAGGATCTTGATCTTTTACGGCAAGGAGTTTATTACCCATAGCAGCCACACGAGCAGAAACCGGAAGGTTTAAAAAATTATATACACTGACACCTCCCGTTTGAGCATAGGCAATTACACTCGCTACTAGCGTTAAAACAAGCAACACAACTTTTCTCATACGTGAGTTAAGAACGTATCTCTGTCCGATTTATTATACTTTATTGAGCGCGATTGTAAGACTTAACAAAAGTCTTCCTTTTCAATTGGTAAAGCTTTGTCTATTTCTTCGTTCCAAGGCAAACCGTAGATAGGCAATTTCTTCATAAAGGGGTCGGGGTTAAATTCCTCTACATTAAACACTCCTTTGCCGGACCATTCTCCGCTTAAAATCATCAGAGCACCTATCATGGCCGGCACACCGGTCGTATATGATACGGCTTGTGCACCACATTCTTTATATACTTCCGCATGATTACAATTATTCCATATATAATAAGTGCGCTGTTTGCCGTCTTTTATCCCTCTTATTTGACAACCTATGGAAGTTTCTCCCTTATAGTTTTCTCCCAGAGAAGAAGGTTCGGGTAGTACCGCCTTTAAAAATTGCAATGGAACGATTTCTTTGCCTTCATACATGATGGGTTTTATGCTTGTCATGCCAATTTCCTGAAGTACATTGAGAAACATTAAATACTTTTGTCCGAATGTCATCCAAAAACGAGCCGTTTTCAAGGTCGGAAAATGTTTTACCAAGGATTCCAACTCTTCGTGAAAGAGGAGATAAGAATCTCTAAAACCAATGTTGGGATATTCAATGGGTTTATGAATCTGCATAGGTTCGGTTTCTATCCATTTTCCTAAGTTCCAATATTTCCCTTTTTGAGTAATTTCCCGTATGTTTATTTCGGGATTAAAATTCGTCGCAAAAGCTTTTCCATGATCACCGGCATTACAATCGACGATATCGAGATAATGCATTTCGTCGAAATAATGTTTATGAGCATAAGCGGTAAAAATATTGGTAACTCCCGGATCGAATCCACAACCCAAGATGGCCATGATACCGGCATCTGCAAATTTTTGTTTGTAGTCCCATTGCCATTTGTATTCAAACTTAGCCACCTCTTTGGGCTCATAATTAGCGGTATCCAAGTAATGCGTTTTCGTTGCCAAACAAGCTTCCATGATGCTTAAATCTTGATAAGGCAAGGCAACATTTATGACTAAATCAGGTTTAAATGATTGTATCAAAACAATGAGTTCAGGAACGTTATCGGCATTTACTTGTGCCGTTTGAATACGATTATCCCCTATAGAAGCAGCTATTTTATCACATTTGGCTTTGGTTCTGCTTGCTAACAAAATTTCGCCAAAGACTTCGGGTACAGAGGCACATTTATAGGCTACTACAGCCCCTACTCCACCTGCACCTATTATAATAATTCTTTTTTGTCCCATATTATTTTTTTTTATATCTTTGCTGCAAAAATATACAAATTATTAATGAAAGTATATTTTTATCCTCAAAAAAACATATTTATTTATTAATGAATATTATACATTAAAAAAAAAGGATTTATATTTTTGTGATATTTACTATCAATATTTACAAGCATATGATACGTTTCATGCAAAATGCATCCTTTTCCGATTTATTTTAGAAATATAAACTATTATGGAATATAATACAACAAAAGAAAAAATTACCGTCAAAGAATACGGACGACATGTACAAGCCATGGTTGATT
The DNA here is from genome assembly GCA_002411545.1 of Bacteroidales bacterium UBA5266. Taxonomy (GTDB): domain Bacteria; phylum Bacteroidota; class Bacteroidia; order Bacteroidales; family WCHB1-69; genus UBA5266. The sequence goes on from DHTG01000105.1 coordinate 10,516, forward strand.
ATTTATTAACTATTGAAGACAAAAACTTACGTAATCATCAAGCAAAAGCAGTCATACGCACAATGTCGAGTTTTTCGCCCGGGACCAAAGACACGCCCGATTATTGGCAAAAACTATGGGATCATTTATTTATCATATCAAATTTTCAATTAGATGTAGATAGCCCTTTCCCTAAACCGGAACCTCAAACCATCAAAGCTAAACCGGCAAAAGTGGCCTATCAGAAAAATCACATCCAATTTCCTCCTTACGGAAAATATATGGAAGAGATGATTAAAAACATAGCCAAGGAACCTGATTCGGAAGAAAGACGCATATGTACAGAAAACATGGCTATCTATTTAAAAAAATTATATCTGTTATGGAACCGCGATTCGGTAAACGATGATTTACTCGTTGAACATATACGTATACTTTCGGATGGAGAACTTAGGCTTCGAGAAGATTTTACTTTCCCAAGCACCAAAGAAATCTTAGAACAAATAGCTCCTCCCCCCACTCCTAAAAAAAATAGTCAAGTGAAGAAAAACAACAATCCCCAACCTAGTAAGAAAAAGAAAAAAAAGAAGAAAAAACAAAGCAATTACGACTACAGTAACAATAACGGAAATCACAACGGAAACAATCATAAATAAATCATTAATAAGTTCTACAATGAAAGAATTAAACACCAAATGTTTAATCATAGGATCCGGTCCTGCCGGCTATACGGCAGCTATTTACAGTGCTAGAGCGAATATGCAACCCCTATTATATGAAGGTATACAACCGGGAGGACAATTGACCATTACTTCTATCGTCGAAAATTTTCCGGGATACCCCGAAGGAAGATCAGGTGCTGAAATCATGGAAGACATGCGTAATCAAGCTTTACGTTTCGGCACAGACATACGGAGGGGAGAGATCATTTCTGTTGATTTTTCAAAACGACCCTTTGTTTGCCTAAGCGATGAAACCCTAAAGATTATAGCCGAAACCGTCATCATAGCATCGGGTGCCAGCGCCCGTTGGTTAGGACTTCCTTCTGAATCGATATTTTACGGCCATGGGGTATCAACATGTGCTACCTGTGACGGCTTCTTTTATAAAAACAAAACAACGGTCATTATAGGAGGAGGCGATACGGCAGCTGAAGATGCTTTATATTTATCGAAATTATGTTCCAAAGTATACCTTGTCCATCGCAGAGATCAACTCAGAGCCAGTAAAATTATGCAAACAAGGTTATTCAACGCCCCTAATATTGAAATTATATGGGAGCATATCCCTCTTGAAATCCTAGGGACAGTACAAGGTTTTGCTAAGAATGTAACAGGATTAAAAATAAAACACACCCAAAGTGGACAGGAACAAATATTGTCTGTCGACGGTGTATTTGTAGCCATCGGCCATCATCCCAACACCGACCTATTCAAAGGACAAATAACGTTGGATGATGACAATTACATCATAACCGAGCCAGGAACTTCTAAAACCAATGTTCCCGGTATCTTTGCTGCCGGTGACGTTCAAGATCGACATTATAAGCAAGCTATTACAGCAGCAGCAAGTGGTTGCCGAGCAGCTATAGATGCCGAACGTTTTCTTTCCATGTAGGAATCTAAACGGAAAATATATACTAATGTGTGGATTATATAAAAAGAAGGTCGGAAGCTAATTCTCGACTTTTTAGTTTATTCTCTCATACACAAAGATTTATAATCACACCATTTGCAATGTTCCTCGACGATAGTTTGACTAAACGGTGCGTTTGTATCTAAAATACGAGATAAATGTTGACGTAAAAGCGACTCAAATTGGGTAAACACCTCATGAGTTAGCAAATTATTTGCATTAATGTGTAAAATCAACGAATCACGGAGGTTGCGAAAAGAAATAATGCGTGCTTGCAAAGGAGTAACATGTGTCTCCAAATAATAGAGATAGGCATAAAACATCAACTGAAACGCTTTATCATTATCGCCATTGAATAAGTCTTCCAGATTTTGGATTATAAGCTCTTTATTCTCTACCTTTCCCGTTTTATAATCCACGACAGTATGTATGCCTTGATTAATATCCAATCTATCCACGATGCCTTTCAATTTCATTTCCGTCGATGGATCCCCTTGCGATAATTGCAAGCTTTTATAGAGTTTTTTTTCGAAATCCACCACTTCCCAATCCTTTAGATTTTGCTTTTGGGTTAGATATAATGTCAAATAGTCGTGTACGTATTTTACGGTTATATGATATACAAGATAATTCTTTTCAGACAACACATCTTGCGGTGTTAACTCCATGTGGGTAAGCGAAGTATCACAAAAAGACTGTAAAACAGCTTCTTTGATAAAATCTTCATTCAAAAGCTTTTCGCTTGGAATATGATTTTTAAAAAAATACTCCAATACTTTATGGATGACAATCCCAATCACATTGGCTTGAATTTCCTCCTTAACTTCGGCAAGCTGTTCAATCCGCAATACTTCCGATAGGTAGAATCGCAGTTCACAAACTAAAAACTTATTGATAGCTGTTGGGGAAAAATTAATGTGTTTTATTTGATCAATTATGGATTGATTTTTCGTAATTCGGATAGGATCTGAATCGGATGGAACTGGATTGGGATAACCGTAGATAGTTTCATGGATTTGTATGTGCTTTTTACTTCTCCATTCATTTTGTAGTTGTTTTACAAAACGACTTTTTTCCAATTTAGCCTCTTTATTATCTAAATCATATAAAAGATAAATATGTTTGGCTCTTTGCAAAAGGCGATAATAATGATAAGAAAAAACGGCATCAGCCTGTTGATATGTCGATATGTTGTAATGAAGCTTCAAATCGAAGGGTAAAAAGGATTGGTGATTTTTTCCCGACGGGAGTATCCCTTCATTAACAGATAGTATAATTACATTATCAAAATCCAAGGTACGGGTTTCGAGCATACCCATGATTTGAATATTGCTTAAAGGATTGCTTTTAAACGATAAGGTCAATGACGAAATATAGGATTCAAATAAATAACGCAATGATTTTAACGAAGGATTTTCTATTTGCTTATACAAATCTGAGAGGACCTCTATATGATGGCATATCATTTTGTATACTTCTTTTTCGGTATGTTCAACTATCACATTCTCTATGTAGCTTAGTATATATAGAAGCTGTTCATGAAAAGAACCCGGATGTAGGGCAGAAAAAAAGACTTTAAGTAAAAAATCTCCCATATTTTGAGGTAAATGTTTGCATAGTTCTTGGATTTCCGCCTGAGTATAAAAAAGTTTTCCTTTGTTTAGGATAGCATTTCGCAATTGATTTACATTGCCGCCTTCCCTTACTATGAGTGCTTGCATATAGGGATGAGAAATGAAAACATATATATCTTTATGATATATGCTTTCCTGCTTTGACTGTTTGTTTAAATTAGTTTTATTTTCAATGGCTTGTATATATTGGTATAATAATTTATAAAGGGATGTATGCGAGATGGGATATCCCATGGTAATATTACAATGCGAAGTATCCATGGCATGTAATACCGGTAAAAGCAAACTTTCATCGGCAAGTACTATCGCCGTCTTTTTATGTGGGTCCTGTGATATCTCTTTCAATATATAAGGCAAATGTTTAGCTTGTAAGCTTTTATTAGGGAATCCCATGATTTGAATATCCTTAGGGATTTCATCCACATAATTACCAATAAAATGCATACTATCCAATAGTAATTCCTCTTTCATACCCCGCAAAAACTTACCGGCTTCGTGCTGTGTATCGTAAAAATAAAAAGTATCGGCATCCACTATGATATCAAGTTTATTTTCTTGTTTTAGAAAACGAAGAATACGCCATTCGCTGGCTTGCATGGCATTGAAACCGATAAAAACATATTTTTGATAAGATCTTTGTTGACAGAAAGGAGCTATGTTTTCGCTCGCCTGTCGATACATTAAGCCTTGATAGGCTTTACCTTCTTTCAACAAATCATTTTTTAATTTTTCATAATAAACATACAACTGTTTAAAGAAGGCTAAATAATTACGTTGGAAATCACTCAACTCATTTTCACTTTTACCAAAAAAATTCAAAGTTTTGATAGCAGCTAAATCAGAAAAAACGAGTGTAGGATCAGCCAATGCAAGGTCAATATCACTAAAATCCCGTAAAATCACATTAGCTTTTGCAGCAAAATCGTGAAAAGTATCCTTTGGATTATCATTTGTATTGGCCATATAAATATGATAAAGTCGAATCCAAACATCTTCTTTGGTGCAAAGATTCAGTCCACTCACTTTTTGCATGAATTGTTCTATCGAAAAAAAATCGGGTGGAAAAAACGTTTTTCCTATTTCATTCGACAGATATTTTTTAAGGTGCACTATTCCTCTGTTAGAAGGCATTATCAGACAAATATTGTCTAATTCCTTATAATAGGTATGAGATAAATAGGCAGCAATTTGTGATAAAAAGGTTTCATTCATAACAAAAAGTATTTACAGATGAAGCGTTTATTTCAACCATTTCGCCAACCATCCCATAAATTCGCGTTGCCATAGTATGGCATTTTGTGGTTTGGTAACAAAATGTGTCTCATAGGGGAAGTACAAAAATTTACTGGGAATACCTTGCAATTGTGCTGCATTGAAGGCTTCCATAGCTTGGGTATAGGGAATACGAAAATCATTGCCTCCATGGATAATCAATATGGGTGTATCCCAATGTTGTACATATTTATGGGGCGAAGTTTTATATACGGCACGGGTTTCTTCCTTCCAATACGGACCGGTTAAATCATAGTTAGCGAAAAACATTTCCTCGGTCGAACCGTACCAGCTTTCGAGATTAAACATCCCACAATGAGAGATAAAGGCTTTAAAACGTTTATCGTGATTTCCGGCCAACCAATACACGGAGAATCCACCATAACTTGCTCCTACACATCCTAACTTCGTTTGGTCAACAAAAGGTTCTTTCGCAATTTCGTCGATAGCAACCAGATAATCTTTCATATTTTGACCTCCATAATCGCCGCTTATTTGTGCATTCCATGCTTCACCGAAAGTAGGAAGGCCTCTACGATTCGGAGCTACAATAACGTATCCTTCGGAAGCCATCATTTGAAAATTCCAACGATAGGAAAAAAATTGACTCACGGCTTGTTGAGGTCCTCCTTGGCAATACAACACCGCCGGGTATTTTTTTGTGGGTTGAAAGTTAGGAGGTAATATCAACCACACCAACATCTTTTGATTGTCAGTAGTCGTAATCCATCGTTCTTCTACTTGAATAGATGCAACCTCTTTCAACACTTCTTGATTTATACTGGTTAGACGTGTTTGTAAGCCTCTACGGATATCTACGCTATACACATCAGCCGGATCGACCATGGATTCTCTCATCCCTACCAATTGATTTTTACCTGCTATGGCTACACTCTTGTAATCATGTCTTCCTTGCGTTAGCTGTCTGATTTCTTTTTTCTTGATATCCAATTCGAAAAGTTGATAAGTAGCTTTAATTCCACTGATAAAATAGATTTTTTTCCCATCATCACTAAACACAAAGTTTGATGCACTCTCTTCAAAATCGGAAGAATAATCTAACAATGTCTGTTTTTGCATATCATATAATATAATACGCAGTTTATCCGATTCATATCCGGGTGTTTTCATGCTTCCCCACACTAAATAATTTCCATCGGGTGAAAATACAGGATATAGATCATAGCCTTGATTGGATGCTGAAAGATTAGTTGTTGATTTTTTTTCGATATCATACAAATAGATATCTGAATTTGTAGTTATTGCATAGTCTTTGCCGCTTAACTTTTTACAGGCATAAACAATTTTATTTCCGTCGGGACTGAAGCGTATGTCATCCATACTTCCTCCCGGATACATGGGTGCATCATAAGCTTCCTCTTCCATAATATCAATCGTTTGTTGAAAATTCGGATAGGAGGCAATCAAGATATGACTATAAGACCCATCTTCCCATACATTCCAATGACGATACATCAATCTATCAATAATCTTTGCATTGGCCATGGGTAAGTCAGGATATACGTCTTGTGTGTTTGGATCGATTTTTACTTCTCGGGTATACAGTATTCGTTTCATACTCGGGTCATAGGCAAAACCAGTGATTCCTCCTTCTATGTGTGAAAGTTGTTTCTTGTCTGAACCATCGGGATTCATTTCCCACATTTGATCTTCATATATATATCCTATTTTTTTTCCGTCGGGTCTCCAACAAGGACTATGTTCACTGAGAGGAGTCTCAGTGATTTTAGTCATATTTCCTCCTTTCACGGGGAGTATATACAAATCGGTATTCCCCTTATTGGCATTCACATCGTAGTAACTTATCGAAAACAAAAGCTTTTGCTTGTCGGGTGAAACACACAAATGGTTTAATCTACCCAATTGCCACAACAATTCGGGAGTATAGGTTTTTGACTGGGCATTGACGGTTGTAATCATGTGAAATGAGAGTATTAAACTTAATAATAAAACTTTTATTTTCATATGTAATTTTTTTTAATTTATAGATTAACAATTGATTTCTTAATTTCGTTAACAACTCTATCAATATCTTTATTGGATAAGGAAGAACCTGAAGGCAAGCACAAACCCTGATTAAAAATCTTTTCGGAGGTACTCTCTCCATAAAAAGGACAATCGGAAAATACAGGTTGTTTATGCATGGGTTTCCATAAAAGACGCGATTCTATATTGGCTTTATCGAGGGCGATTCGAATAGCATCGTGACTGATGCCTGTTTTCTCTTCATCGACCAACATACATGTAAGCCAATAATTGGAATCAAAGTCTGAAGAAGCACGCTCCATAAATGACAAACCCGGAATGTGCTGTAGTGCATCAACATAGTATTGATGTATTTGTTTTCGTCTTTGCATATGTTCATCCAGTACAAGCATTTGACCACGACCAATTCCGGCACACACATTACTCATGCGATAATTATATCCAATTTGTTCATGATGATAATACGGACGATTTTCACGTGCTTGGGTGGCAAAGAATTTTGCTCTTTGAGCATGTTCCGGCTTTTTGCACAACAGAGCTCCTCCTCCTGAAGTCGTGATGATTTTATTCCCGTTAAAACTCAATATACCGAAATGTCCGAAACTTCCACATTTTCTTCCCTTATAGATCGAACCCAATGCTTCGGCGGCATCTTCTATCACCGGAATCTCATAGTGTGCCGCTATGGATAGTATTTCATCCATCATGGCTGGCATACCATATAAATGTACAGGGATGATGGCTTTGGGATAGCTCCCTTTTATTTTTTTTCGGTCGACGATAGCTTTCTCCAAGTACTTCGGCGACATATTCCATGTCTGTTCTTCACTATCCACAAAAATAGGTTTTGCCCCTTGATAAACAATAGGATTGGCACTAGCCGAAAAAGTAAACGACTGACAAATCACTTCATCATTCGGATGCACATCCAACAATATCAATGCTAAATGAATGGCTGCCGTACCGGAAGAAAGGGCAACGGCATACAAGGGTTCCCCCTCTTGGGTAACATAGGTTTGTAACATCTGTTCAAAAGCATCCACATTAGGGCCCAAGGGAACAACCCAATTTGTGTCAAAGGCTTCTTTGATAAAACGCTGTTCCTCCCCTCCCATATGTGCTAATGATAACCAAATTTTCTTTTCCATCTTACAACTAACAGTTTTCTTTTAATTCTTTACCTAATAACGTGAATATAATTATTTTGATATCTAATGCAAAACTTTGATGATAATAATAATGCAAGTTAATTCTTACCTTATCGGGAAAAATCACCTCATCATTATATTTCTGTGGATTTTCCTGATTTGCGAGGAGTTCCTCTTCATTTCTATATTTTAAACTTGCCGGTCCGGTAATTCCGGGACGAAGCAATAATATTTTTCTATTTTCTCCTTCTAATAGATCGGCATATCCTGGAACATCGGGACGTGGACCTACAAAACTCATATCACCTATCCACACATTCCATAATTCAGGCAATTCATCCAATTTCCATTTTCGCAAAAATGCTCCCAAAGGCGTAATACGACTTTCGCCTTTGACAGATACCGACGAACCATTGTGATGTTTTTGCATCGTTCTAAACTTATACATTTTAAAAGTTTTCCCTTGTCTTCCAACGCGTCTTTGTACAAATATCGGACTTCCATCTGGCATAGACAAAAATATAATTAGGCTTAATAGTATATAAAGGGGAGAAAATAGAATAATCCCAATGAATGCGAAAGTCCGGTCAAATAAAAATTTTATACACATAAACTATGTTTTAAGAAAGATTAATTTGTTTGCTTTTCCTGTGCATGCTTTCCATATTTAAAATTGCTTTTATGGGTGCAAAATTAAATTGATTACGGAAAGGATACAGCATACTCAATAGAATATTTAACCACCATTTATATTTAATTTGTAAATAACAATAAGCATTTCTAAATTTAAATTTACTGATCAAAAAAGATTGAATATTGGAATGTTCTGTTATAGACCGAGCTCCATCACTCACATACATTAATTTTTTTTCTTCTAAATAATATTGATTCATTGCATATAATAATCCATAATAAGGATAATGAGTCTTGAGATATTCAGGAACAGCCTTCATACTTAAATAATTACAGGTATCATCCACAATTTCATTCATGGAATAAGCAATTAGATTTCCGTTAGACTTGTCAAAACAAGCCCAAAATTCATACTGTGAGGGTGTTTGTTTGATCATGTTTAGATAATCAGTTCGGCTCATTATTTGGGAATTACCTTTATATTTCTCAAATGCAGCCGTATACACATCATACCCTTGTTTTAGTAAAATATCTTTATCTATCATTTGAATATCAAGTGTCTTAAATGCTCTACGGATTTGATTTCTTGTGTTAGATGATAATTCCTCCATTCCACCAAAATTATCTTTGATAACATACCAAAAAGAGGTTTCTCTATTTGTATCAAAATCATAGGTGTTACGTATCATAAAACCGCCTTTTTTCAATAAAACACCACATTCTTTCTTTGTAAGTTTGCTATATAAATGAGGAGCTCTGGCATTAATCCAAGCTGCTTTATATAGATGATAATCTGTATGTATATTTATTTCTTTAGGCATTGTTTGATGTGTTTTTTTTCTTAAAAGGAATGATAAATAGTCCACTTAAAGATCCTAAACCATACGACAAATGAATAACTATAAAACTTATCCACAGTGATAAAAAATGCAGTTGTTTTTTTTGAGCGATGTTCAGAGAAGTATATGTCATTAAAATCAAATAGGCTATAGCACTTATAAGACTTAGATAGGCAAAAGAGGGATGTATAAATGATAAGAGTAAAGGCAGTACTAACGACAACACAAAACATAAAGGAATAAAATGACGGATGGAAAGGGAAGACAAATTGCCTGTATAAAAAACCGTAAGTATATTCCATTTCCCATTTAGAAAATTATTTGTAAACAATGCTTTCCACGTTTCCCTAGCATAATACACACAATACGTATCGGGTATTAAGTATATTTTGCCTCCTTTGCTTTTGATACGTTTGTTTAATTCAATATCTTGATTTCTAATCAGACGTTTATCATATAGACCAAATCGGTCAAAGACATCTTTTCTAAAACATCCAAAAGGCACTGTATCGCTTTCTGTTATTTCGGAAATGCCAATACGAAACAAAGAGTTACCTACTCCCAAAGGATGACTTAACACTTCCTTAATAGCCAATGCTTTGTCTGTCTTATGAAATACATCTGTCTTACACATGCATCCAATATTATCAGCCTCCAATTCAAAAGCTTTTTGTATTAAAACACGCACATAATCTGAAGGATAAAAAGCATGAGCATCCATTCTGATTATATAGTCCCCTTTCGCTTCAGCAATACCTTTATTCATGGCAAAGGGAACATATTTATCCTTATTATCCAACAATCTAATAAACGGATATCTTTGAACATACGTTTGAATAAGGTCTCGTGTTCTATCATTACTCATTCCATCCACAAAGATAATTTCCATTAATTCTTTCGGATAATCAAAAGCAAGCATGGATTCCATACATTCGGAAATGTATTTTTCTTCATTTAAAACGGGACAAATAATGGTAATAGTAGGCTGCATGTTATAATTGTTTAATCCATTTAGCGGGGACCCCACCATACAACGATCTCCTTTGTTCATACCCTTTGTTTAAAAGACTGTTAGCTCCTAAGACTGATCCTTCTGGAAGGATTGATCCTTGCGTTAACGTACAATTTGCTGCCACCCAAGCACCTTTTTGAATAGTAATTTTTTTTAATTGACTACTTCCAAAGCGGTAACTCCCATCTAAAAACGTATGATTTCCACTTACTATCACCACATGAGGAGCTATAAGCACATGGTCTTCAATGTCCACCCCTCCGCCTCCTAAAATAACAGAAGCATTCCCGATAAACACATGATTACCAACAGTGATTTTTTGTAATACTTTAATATGAACATCATGAGTAACTTGAAAATCTTTGCCACATTTTTTCATACCCAAACCATATAAAAAACCTCTGAAACGCATGAGTATAGGCATGTCGGGGAGGAAAAATAAAAGGCTTCGTATCAACCAAGTATATAACAATAAAAGTTTATGTTTCATAATCACAGAGTTTTAATTTTTTGATACAATGCATCGTTGGTTGTTGCTGCATGATGACCCCAAAATTGATTCCGTATCCATGGCTTATTTTCAATGCTTAAATCTATAGATTCATTCTGTATACATTGCATTAATTCATCAAAATTATAGACTTTCACCCCTGGGGTATAGGTGTTATAATCGAAGGCCAAACGATTACTATTCACAATATACGTTTCATAATCGAATGGATAAAGAATAAATTCTTTGTTCTTCAACAATAAAAAGTCATAATAAATGGATGAATAATCGGTAATCAATACATGTGTAAACGGCAACAAGGGATATATATCGATATGCTTATCCAAAAACATCACTGCATCTAAGTTTTGATAGGCTTCTTTGCAATATTTGACGGCCGGATGCAATTTTAAAATAAACAATTGATTTTTTTCTTTTAATATCTGATTGAGACGCTTAAAATCAAAATCGGCTTCTGCAATAAAGTCATCGTTAAAATTACCTCTCCATGTTGGCATATAAAGAAATACACGACTAAATTGTTTCATCTTTTGAACTATGTCTTGGATTTCACTCGACTCATACTTTTGAATAAAAGCATCTATTTTATGTTCCTCCTTTTGTAAAAAGACACAACGTGGATACATTGTCTCAAAAATGGCATCTGTATTTAAAGAAAACATATGTTGAAAATGCGCATTCATTAAAGGAGAAGTAGACAAAAATATATTGTTTTTTTCAAATAGATGAGGCATTAAAAAGCGTGTCATGAAATTTGCATTGGCATCTATACCCTTATTATTTTTTCCACCTTCGCCACTTTTAATTCCTACTCCATGCCAGAGATTTACCTTTTTAGCTCGGGCAGAAGTCCAAAAATTTATATCCTTGGAATGATACGTAAATACATAAATATAAGCTGTCAAACTATGAAATAAACCACAAAAGCTGTATTTATAGTAAGCCGGTAAACCTTTCTGTTTAATAAATTTTACGGTCTTACGATCGGGAGCAATCCAATAAGCTTTGATTTCATTGCGTTCACAGACATCAATGAACAGGTATTTTGCATTATCGACAAAACCCACATTGGTGCCAAATACCCATTTCTTAGGATTTCGTATCACACAATAAGAAAGTACATACAAAGGATAACCCACTATCAATTCAAGCAAACGATAAAACAACTCTTTGGGTTTACGTATACTGATTATAAATCGAATGGTCTGAATAGACTTTTTAATATATGTAGTATAAAAAGACATCGTTATTACACATTTTTAATTTTCACATCTACCACTTGTCCGGTAAGATCCGACAACAATACTTTAACCGTAACAGTCGCCGGCACTATTGATTTCAACAAAGTATGTTCAGGTTCTAGTCCAAAATTCTTAGTACGCATGGGTGTATGAGTACGTTCAGGATTTATACAATTTATCTTAACTCCCCAAACACCCCATTCTTCCGCCAATGCTTGTACAAAATTCACTGTAGCACACTTGGTGGAAGAATAAATACTATATCCCATACGTCCGCGAGTATAGGAACTTGAAGTATATAGAATCAACTGTCCTTTCGATAATTTCAGGTATGGCAAAGATTCCTTGGCAAGATTTACCATACCTTTATAGTTGATGTCTATGGCTTCGTAAATAGCATCATAATCCATATGTTCCAAAGGTACTTTATAGAGTACAGAAGCTGTGTTTACAATAAAATCGATGCGCTTCTCTTTTTCAAAGACTTGTTTTAATGCCGATTTTATTTTTTCCGGATCGCGCACGTCAATTTGATTCATCTGACGGCTAAATCCATACACCTTTGCTCCATTCTCCTTGCATATATTACATACATCCAAACCTATACCCGATGAAGCCCCAAACACTACGACCACTTTTTGTACCAACGTTTGCTTTTCGTTGTCTGTCAACTCTTTGTTCCCATAATCGAAGGTCTTTAATTGAAAGAGCTTTTCAATAAGAAAGAAATCTTCCTTATAGGTTAATTTCATATTGACACCTTCGCCATTCACCACATAGATTTTAACTTCGGGAAGATATTTTAACACCACACCACAATCATCCGTAGTTTTAAATTCCGGGTCTTTCAAAGCTTTTTCATAAGCTTTCTTGATAACCGACAAGCGAAATCCTTGCGGAGTTTGCCCTCTTCGAAGGTTTTTTCGAAGAGGAATTTTTTTGATGATATTTTCATGGTCTACTTCTATGATGGTATCGGCTGATTCAATAGCAACATCAACTGCTTGATAATGAACTAAGGCTTGAATCACATCGGTAATAATCTTATCGCTGAGTAAGGGTCGAACTGCATCGTGAAAAATCAAATTGCAGTCTTTTTCTCCATCATAGGCTTCGATAGCCGAGAGGGAGGAAAAATGTCTCTCCTTACCGCCGGCCAGTATTTTTTTTACTTTGTTGAAATTATTTTTTATGAGATAAGATTCAATTTTCCCTCTGTATGCACTGTGAACAACAATGGCAATTTCATCAATCATATCATGCTTTTGAAATGCTGCAATGGTATGTTCCAAGACTGACATACCGGCAACTTTCAAAAATTGTTTAGGTATATCTGTATTTAATCTGCTTCCTACCCCACCGGCTAAAATAACGGCTATATTTCTCATATGAATGATTCTTTATTTAAATAATTTTTATAAATAAAAATGCTTGTAATATATTGAATATTATCTTTTAATTTATTAATGCTTGTAAAAACAATTGGAAATTTTATCATAAAATAGAGTAATTGAAATAGAAAAAAACAGCATAACGACATTTCTTTTCGCAAACAATACATTAAAGAAGCCATATTATATACCCTGGAAAATTGTGAATGACTACTTGATTTAGATAAATGCATTATTTTCCCTGCTTTTAATAAATAAGATTCATACCCAGCATTAAATATACGTTTGTTTAGTTCTACATCTTCAAAATACATAAATATTTTTTCATCAAACCCATTCATGGCATCGAATAAATCTTTACGCAGAAACATATCCGCACCAATTACATAATCTACAGAAACAGCATTTAGTTTATCATTAACTTCTGATTTTGATTGCATATTGAAATAAGCATAAAGTCCTAATTTTAGATATTTCTTGGCAGAATAAAACCGTCCACCACTTTTAGAATAATTACCTTTTTCATCTACTAAAAACGTACCAATAATTCCTATTCGCTTATTCGTATGAAGAGATAAAAAACTAAAAAAATCATTGAAAGGATCATCTATAATTTCGGTATCTGAGTTAAGTAAAAACAAATAAGTTCCGCTTGCTTGTTTAGCACCTAAATTGTTTGCCTTGCCAAAACCTACATTGATTGGACTTTCAATTAAGATTACGTCAGGAAATAATTCAATGATTCGTTGTGCCGAATTGTCAGTTGAAGCATTATCAACTACAATGATTTCATAATCGACAGAATGAATATTTCTGATAATTGAATGTATGCAGTTTATCGTTAATTGCGCTGTATTATAATTAATTATTATTATCGATACTTTCTGTTTTATTTTCACCGGTATTAAATTTAATTTTTATAAACAATGCTATAACCAAAAGGATAATAGTGACTGTAATAAAGAAAAATTGGAAAAAAGAATCTGAAAAAAATTGGAAAACAAGCATATAAAAGAATGCTACATACACTAATATTCCGACACTATATCCAAATCTCATGTATTGATATAAAATTCCCCAAAAAGTTCCCAATATGGCAGCAAATAAAAAAATTCCGAATAATCCAAAATCAACATAATAACTAAACATAATGGTATAAACATTAATGTTTATAGGCGTTTTTGTCCAGTTATATAAATTGAAAGGATCAGGATTTCCAACAATATCAGCATCTATCAATTGTAAAAAAGGCACAAGGAATCTAAACGTGTATTCTCCGTTAAAAGAATGTATAAATTGAGTATTTCCGCTTAATACACCATCGAAAGCCGGTAAAGGAGCTAATAAATAAGCTGTTATAAAATTAATGAAATTAAATCCACCGACACTTCGTCGCAACAAATGAGATAACATCATTAAAATAAAAAAAACCGCAAAAAACAAAGCAGTTTTTTTGACTGTTAATTTTCTATAGATAATTAATATACAGAAAAAAGACAAAAGAATTTGAGCCATTACTGTTTTATTACTTCTCAGTATATAATAAATAATGATTAGAAAAAATAAAGTAATAATTTTAAAATCGGTTATTTTATATGTTTTGTCAACAAACAACAAAAGAAGTAATAAAAGAAAGGCAAAATTACTTACCGTATTGGCAATGCTAATATAAAAGGGAATGTGTATCAACAACTCTTCTCCATTTAAGTCGGAAACACTGGCTGCTCTGATTCCTGCAAACAAATTTTCGGGATTATAAAATAAGCCTTTTTGAATTAATGAGATAATAGACAGACATAAACAGACTATAGTAATTGGAATTAACCATTTAACTAAATTTTTATTGGAAGGTCCTTTCAATCTGGAAGGAAAAGGAACTTTAACAAAGTTGAAAAGTAATGTAAAAAAAGAAAAAGTAAATGTCCAGATTAACAATACAAAATAAAATTTATCGGATAGTTCAAATAATCCATGATCCACAAAATTGTAAATAGTAAGGATTATCGCCCATACAGCATTTGTAATAACTGCAGGATGAATAATATTCCTTGTTAATTTATAAGATACTATTAACATGCTAAATAGTAAAACTATTGTAATTATGTTCATCGTTATAAATTTTATATCTTTTTCATGTAATATTATGATTAACGTATTTCTTTAAAAAAAACCAATGGCCACTTCCAATTTTGATAGACTAATTGAACCATTCCTTGTGCCAATATTAATCCCCATACACCCCAATGAACAACATCAAGCAGTATCCATAACAATAAAACCGTAGCTACTCCTGACCATAGTGAGGCAGCAAAAAAAGGCACTTCATTTTTAGCCAATAAAAAACCTGCGGCTAAACTATGATTACGCTCTAAAAAAGAAATAATTAATATTGCCACCAACATTCCCGTACCTAAAAATTTCGTTTGACTATCAATAATATCTAAGGCGTAATTGCCAAATAAAACAAAAGCTAATCCTCCAAGAATAAAAATAAAAAGTTGTATAACGGAACCTCTAAAAAAGATAGTTTTGAGTTGTTGCATACTGTTGGTAGTTCTTAATTGAGTGATTTTCGGTATATAAGAATTATAATAAACACCAGCTAAAGAAGATAATATTCCAACAACTTGAATCGTAATCCCATACATAGCAACTTCCGATAAGGTCAAGAAAATGGAACCCATGAAAATTGCTGACTTATTCACTAAAAAACTTCCTATACTTGTAAGGCCTATTTTTAAGGCATTAGGATATATAGCAGATATGATTTCTTTTTGATTTTGATTTTTAATCGATTTTAAAGTGCTTTTTATTTCATTCGTAAAAAAAACTCTGTAGGATAAAAATCTTCTAACAATGATTGAAAGTGCTTGCGCGGAAACTATGGCAATAAGGCCTTGTCCTAAAGCTATTAAAATTATTGCCACTATTAAATATAAAGATTGTCCCACTACATTTATTTGTTTTGAAATTTTTATAAGCCCTTTCCCTTGTAATAAGGAATCATAATAAAGAGTATAGATATCATATGCATTGAGAATAATTAATATAACCCATGCAATACATAAGTCTATTTTATCTCCCGTATAAGATTGTAATAAAAAAAACATATAAATGTTACCGACAATTAACAACAAAAACAATACTATGAATGCCATTCGGGAATAAAACCAACGCATGGCAGAAATAGTCCCTTTTAATAATCCATAATCAATGTCATTATTTTCGTTTAGTTCGGCAATTCCTTTTTTCTTAAGTTCTTTAACACCTGAAAACACATAGGTAACATTCCGTGTAAAAGAAGGATTAAAACCAAAATCCAGTAAAGCTATTAAAGTTGTAATAGTTGTAAAAATCGTCCAAATGCCGACAGTTTCTGTGGGCATCATTTTTAAAATAAAAGGGAGAAGTATAAGTCCCGAGCCAATTTTGAAAAATGTGGCAATATAATTCCAAATTACATCTTTACGACTAATTTCCGCTACTCCTTTTCTCATGTGTTTTATATTTTTTCCAAAAATTGGCCTTCTATTTCTACTGATACAGCAATGATACCCTGCAAATTGACCACAACTCTACTTTTCTCTTCCACCCTTAACAATTCTCCCTCCAGACCTTTGAATGGACCGCCTTTGACTACCACTTTATCCCCTTTAGCCAAATCGGGATTTATGATGCGCATATTCCCTTTTTTTGCATTTATAGCCATCATAAAATCTTCCATCTGTTTATCAGGAACGATTAAATTTCTGTTGGTAGCTAAATCTTTCATATACCAAATATGCAAGCGGTTTTCATTGAGCAACTGAAAACTCTTGTCATAATCCGTACGTAAAAATACCAAATGTGGAATGACAGGAACTATCACCTTTTTTTTACGATACTTCCATTGACGCAATTCCATACGCAATGGAATAAAATTTTCAATGGCTAAACCATTCAATTTATCCTTTATAAACTTCTCTTGCCGAGGTTTTGTCTTTGCTGCAAACCAATATAAAAGTTTATCCTCCATAAGCTACGGTATTACGAATGCTTTAGTCGCGAAAGTATCATATCTTATCATATAATAACTATTGTCAATAAGACTTAATAGCCTCATCTTATTCTATTTAAAAAAATCTATTTCTCAAGATTAAAAACGTTTTTTTGCATGCAAAGGTAATCTTTTTTATCTTACTTTTATCTTACTTTTATCTGATTTAATCAATTAAGCAGGCAAATAAAGACTAAGATTTTAATTATATATAAAATAAATGACGTTTGATTTCGTTTTTTGTAATAAAAGCCAACCTAATGGACTCACAAAAAATACTCATAATCGACGATGAAGCTCCCATACGTCATGCCTTGCGCGATATTCTCGAATATGAAAACTATCATATTGAAGAAGCATCCAATGCCACGGAAGCTTTATCGATGCTAAACAAAGAAAAATTCAATACCATTATCAGCGACATTAAAATGCCTAATATGGATGGCATTGAATTATTAGAAAAAGTAAAAGAAATATGCGAAACACCGGTAATTATGATAACCGGACACGGCGACATTGAAACGGCCGTGGAAACCATAAAAAAAGGAGCTTTCGACTACATTACCAAACCCTTGGATTTAAACCGTCTTTTAGTATCGGTACGAAACGCCCAAGACAAACAACATTTAATCAATGAAACGAAAAAGCTAAAAAAGAAAATCAGCAAACGATTTGACATCATAGGCGAATCCCCGGCCATACGTCAACTGAAAGATATAATTGAAAAAGTAGCCCCTACCAATGCGAGGGTTCTCATTACGGGAGAAAACGGCACCGGCAAGGAACTTGTCGCCCATTGGTTACACGAAAAAAGCGATCGCTCTTCCCAAGCTTTCATTGAAGTGAATTGCGCCGCTATACCATCGGAATTGATTGAAAGTGAATTGTTTGGTCATGAAAAAGGCTCCTTCACTTCGGCTGTGAAACAACGAAAAGGGAATTTCGAATTGGCTGATAACGGCACCCTTTTCTTAGATGAAATCGGCGATATGAGCTTGTCTGCACAAGCCAAAGTGTTGCGTGCATTACAAGAAAATAAAATAACCCGTGTGGGCGGGGAAAAAGACATACACGTAAACGTAAGGGTGATTGCCGCTACCAATAAAAACCTTCACTACGAAATTGAAAACAGGACTTTTCGCGAAGATTTATACCATCGCATCAACGTAATTAACCTCCACGTACCTCCTTTACGGGAACGCTTGGACGACATCCCTTTACTGGTTGAACATTTCACCCATATTATAAGCGAAAACCAAGGTATGCCCTTGCGAACCTTCAATAAAGACGCCTACGAAGTATTGAAAAAGCTTCCGTGGAAAGGAAATATCCGCGAGTTACACAACATAGTAGAACGTTTAATGATATTATGCGATAACCCCATTACCGGAGCTGATGTAACCAAATACACCCGACATTCATGAAAGACACTCATCCCGGTAAAGCACTGAAGTTTTGCCCCTTTTGCGGCAGCAAACCATTTGTATGGGACAATAAAAAAGCACATCACTGTATAGCATGCAAGCGTAGGCTATATACCAACGCTGCCGGCGCTGTAGTTGCCTTGATCGAAAACCAACAACATGAAATTCTATTCACCCTACGTAAATTCGACCCTGCCAAAGGAAAGTTAGACTTGCCCGGCGGCTTTATTGATTTGGGCGAAAAAGCGGAAGATGCTGTGGTACGAGAAGTAAAAGAAGAATTAAACCTCGAGGTAAATGCCATCACCTTTTTTGGCACTTTCCCGAATACCTATACATTCAACCATTACACTTACTTTACCATCGACATGGTATTTCGTTGTAGTATACTAAATGTGAAACAGATACAAGCCAATGACGATGTGGCTGACTTTCGATTCGTCCACCCTAAACACGTAAACCTCGATGATATCGGATTAGACTCCATCAAGCATCTCGTCGGTTTACTTCAACAACAGCAGGATTATTAGTCGATTAACTCTCCTTTTGAAGTGAATTTCAATTCGCTGCGGGTTTTGCTTTTCTTATCATAGACCTCAAGCCTATAATACGGTTTTTGATTTGGATTGGTAATCATCTGACAGGTGTTGATGGTCATATTCGGTTTTTTATTGGCCATATACGTTCGTATGGAAGAAGGTATTTTTTTCTCAGGTTCAATAGTTAACGCCGTTTGTATCCAAACTCCTTGGTCGGAAAAGATGGCTTCGTTGGTTAAATCTTTTTCAAGAAATACGGCTATCCACGTATTGTTATCGCCTTCTTGCCAGCTCACATCTTTCACTTTGGGATAAGTATCGGAAAACGCTTTTTTTACTTGACGGCTGAGTTTCCTTGCCGATGCTTGTTCACTTACTTGCTTGAAGTCATCTTCTACTTTCAACAGCTCGCCGTGATGGCTAAAGTAACCCGTGGCATAAGGTTGATTAACCCCGGGGCGTTGAATCAATATCTTATACACACGACCGTATTCGGAAAACTCATCAAAAGTATTGTATTCTGCCTTTTTTACTACATATTCGGGATAGTCGCGCGTAATCCATAAACCTACACCCGAAGGCAGTTCCGTTTCTTTGATATTGTTAGGGTCGAAATCCATTTCTTTATGTTTTTCAAATTCTTTTTCTATACGTGCTTGGTCTTTATTTTCTTGTTCAGAGATTTCAGATGAGATTGCATCTTCTTCTTTCGGATCGATGATTTCTATAATCTTACCTTTCTTATCAAAAGACATAGTAGTTATCAACCCTTTACGTTTATACCTATCTTCAATAAGTTCAACGATAAATTTATCATTTTTATCAGCTCTGACTTCTTTTTGAACTTTATCAATCTTATAATTCTTATAAAACATATCGATAGAGCGCGACAGAATCGATGGCAGTCTATCGGTATTTAATTCTGATATAGTACTGATCCATCCCCCTTTTGTAGAGATATATCCTTCGGTAGCAGCATTCCTTAAGGTGCAGGTTAAATTATAAAAGGTGTCTTGAGGATTATGATACCACACTGCATTCGAAGCATTTAAGAATCGTTTCCTAAAGGTTTTGAGTACGGTTTCGGGGACTTTATCTTCGGTAATTATATACGACTCCTTGGTGGGTATTTTTTCGGGTTTGACTGATTTTTTCTTCAGGCTTCGATTTTCGGCGGTGATGGGTTCTTGCTGACGATCCTGCGGCAGTTCTCGTTTGTCTTCCTTGATAAATCTACCGGTAATGGTAAAGTAGATGGTCGAAACGATGTTTTCCGAAGTCACAATGAGGTCGAGCACATAGCCATCGGCCTCGCCGGCTTGTTTGATGAAATAGACATTTTCCATATCCGTATAAGAGGGATAAGCCTGCTTTACATGTCGGAAGATATAAGAAGGAAGGTCTTCTTTTTCAACTTCTATTAAGGTTTTTATCCAATCTCCTTCGCGGGTGAAGATTGACTTTGCATCAGCCGACCCGTCTTTGAATGAGGCTATATAGGTATCGGCATCCAGCTCCCATTGCGTAACCTTCGCCGATGCGTTCTTTGCTTTGAAAGCTTGGGTAACGGATTTAGGAACATCTTTTGACTTAACAACTTGTGCGTTTACAATTCCGTAAACAAATAGGAAACAGCCAAGCATTAAAACATATTTTTTCATATACATACTTATTTTTATACAACTTTTTTTTGCAAAAATACAATTTATTTTTTAAGAGATACACATTTTTTTTCATTGCCAAACAATTTATTTCGGCAGGCTTTATGCTTCGATTTGCTTGCTTCGAGGCTTATATAGCGGCTAAGGCCGGCGGCTTATGCTTTGTTATTTTTCATTTCGGCATCTTTTTCGTAAGCATTGACGATAGATGTTACCAATTTATGCCTTACGATGTCGGATTGATTCATATAAATGACGTCAATACCTTTAATATCTTTCAAGAGATCAACGGCGTGCAACAAACCCGAGGATTGATATCGGGGTAAGTCAATCTGTGTTAAATCGCCGGTAATGAAAAATTTGGCGTTATTTCCCATGCGTGTTAAAAACATTTTCAGCTGCATGGAAGTGGTGTTTTGCGCTTCGTCTAATATAACATAGGCATGGTCGAGCGTGCGGCCTCTCATAAAGGCAAGCGGTGCAATTTCAATGACTTTATCTTCCATATAGGCCAACAATCGCTGAGGAGGAATCATATCGCGCAGTGCATCGTAGAGAGGTTGAAGGTAGGGGTCTAATTTATCGCGCAGATCGCCAGGGAGAAAGCCAAGGTTTTCGCCGGCTTCGACAGCAGGACGCGTCAGTATGATTCTTCGAATTTCTTTATTTTTCAATGCTTTCACAGCTAAAGCAACCGCCGTATAGGTTTTTCCCGTACCGGCCGGCCCTATGGCAAAGACCATGTCGTTTTGCTGTATGCTTTTTACAAGGCGTAACTGATTCGGACTCCGTGCCCTTATCACTCGACCTTCTCGTCCGTAAAGGATAATATCGTCTTCGGCTGAAGCATCGCAAAGGCAATTCTTGCTCTTCCCGTTCTCGAGCAATTGTAGTATATCGTTCTCGCTTAGCTTATTATATTTTTGATAATGATGCTGTAAACGCATGAAAAAGGCCACAAATTCATCAATGTTGAGTCTGTCGCCTACGATCCGCAGCTCATTGCCGCGCGCCACTAACTTCACTTGAGGGAAAATTTTGCGTAATAATTGGATGTTATCATCATTCACACCATATATGTCTACTAAATCTTTGGTGTCGATTGAAATGATTTCTTCTGTCATGCGCTTGCTTTTTTGTGAAAATAAATGATAGTGCAAAGATAGTTAATTATGCATAAACAGACTACACATTGCATCAAAAGATTTATTCTTTTTGATTAAATAAAATTATAAACTTGACATACAGAGCTGTAAATATACACCTTGTCGTTAAACAGGGAAGGCGTCCATGGCTATGGTATGTATATCTTTATAAATAAGGTAAAAATTATCTTGAAACAAGTATATCCGTTTAGTGAATCTACTTTGATTCGATTTTTCACTACTTTATGTGAAGAGTGAAACATGTTTGTATACTATAAAATCGTCATAATAATTTAAAATAAACATCATGTTGTTTTAAAAAATACGTCATAATGTTTTTTTTAAAACGTTATGACGTTTTGAAGGAAATTTTATGACGTATTTTGCGAATTATTTTGACGTTTCAGAAACTTATTTTTGATGTTTATTCATGACTCTAGTATGTCTGACAAGCTAAACAAAGCAATCCCATCTTGCAAGCTAAGGTATTTGTCATGCAAGCTGCTTAGCATTCGAAGAGCATAGGGTTTACTGCTATTTTATTTTCTTAAACTCCAAGCCTTTCAACATATCCCTGAAATCTTCTCCCACTTTAAAGATAACTTTCCTTTTGGTGATATCTTTCGGACTGACATCTTTTTCATTCTTTTTTCCTTTACAGCTAAAGCTAATCCTCATTTTAAATAAATCGTCCACTTCGACCCCTCGCCCGGCGGCGAGTTCTAATCTCACAATTCTAAAATAAGCATCAAGGACTGCCTTTGTATCGCTACTATTCACAGAGCAGCTCATCGTAACCATATCCAATATTTTTTTAAAAGATGTTGTACCTGATTTAATGGGAATGGCGTAATACAATTTTTCTGCGTCCGGGTCACCGGGTTTTCCTTTTTGAATAATTTTATAATTAATCGACATATCAAAAAAATTTTATAGGTTATTATTCTATTTTATTTTGCAATATTTTTCCATATTTTAGCTGTTTTTTAGCATCCCCTTTGCATTTTATCCTACGTATTTGTGGCTTACATTGCCCCAAAGAAAGGCAGGTCTTCCTAAAATGTCATCTTTCGAAATCTTGGGTCAAAATTACACTTTTTTTTGATATATACATAGGGAAATTATTTTTTACTAAAACTATGTAGGCTCCTACGCATAGGTCGACAAGCAAAAGGTCGCAGA
This sequence comes from Bacteroidales bacterium UBA5266, assembly GCA_002411545.1. Taxonomy (GTDB): domain Bacteria; phylum Bacteroidota; class Bacteroidia; order Bacteroidales; family WCHB1-69; genus UBA5266. Next base: position 33,805 of record DHTG01000105.1, read on the forward strand.
AACAAGGTGCCAGACCTGAGTTTACAGCCTCCGACGAAAGATTTTTAATATTAATAGGATAATTGTAAAAAAATATATACTTTTGCGTGGCAAAAAATAAAATTAACTTATTCCGACAAAAATGCGAAAAGTATTCAACCTAATATGTATCCTCTTATTAAACAGCTCACTCAACGCTCAACGTTACAGTTTTACCGCCTATGTATACGATGCAGAAAGCCGTCAAGCATTGGAATATGTCAACATATGGGTGCCAAGTTTACACACCGGCACGATAAGCGATAAAAACGGTAAGTTTGTATTGATGACAACACAAGTGGTTGATAGTCTATGCTTGAGTTGTATAGGTTACGAAAGTATCTTTCTTCGCATCCATGCCTATCAAAAAAATCAAAAGTTCTACTTAAAACCCAAGGCTACTGAACTTACAGAGGCCCGCATCGTGGCCAAAGAAAATCCGGCACACCGCATTATGCGCTTCGTCTATGACCATAAAAAAGATAACAATCCATACCATTACCCGTCGTATCAGGCAAAACAATATTCGAAGACGTTTTTTTCGTCGGAGGCGGTCATGGATAGTTTGATGAATGTAAATTTTCTCGACAGTTTAGACTCCAACTCAAATCAAAAAGAAATGTACGAAGTGCTGCAATCCCAGCATTTTTTTCTACGTGAATCGGTAATAGAACTGAATTACAAATATCCCGGTAAGAAAAACGACATCTTGCTCGCATCGAAGATATCGGGATTTTCAGACCCCATACTTCAACTCCTCACCAATCAAATGCAATCCTTCTCGTTCTACGATGATAAGTATACCCTTTTGTTTTCTACCTTTATCAATCCCCTGTCCGACAAAAACTTTTCGTATTACTTTTTTTGGATAGAAGATACGAGCTACGTAGGAAAGGATACTTTGTTTACGATTTCCTTTAAGCCTCTGCGAAATAAAGATTTCCAAGGTCTATCTGGCAGAATGAGTATACATTCCGACGGATGGGCGGTGGAACATGTTACCTTCTCCCCTATTTTTAATACCGACTTCATTTCGATGGTAATGGAACAACATTACTGCAAAATCGACGATACATACTGGTTCCCGGAATATACGAAAACCAAACTTAATCTGCGTATAGAACTGAACAAGCTCCCGTTGACGAGTTATTCCATGACAAGAAATAAAGAAATAAAAATCAATATTCCACAAAAGAGCGGACAGTTTATCAGCGATGAATTGCTGATGGATTCCCCCGAAGCCTATAAGAAAAAAAGCGATTCCATATTGGCACAATATAGAGACGAAGCCATTACCACTAAAGAAGAACAAACCTACTATTTCTGGGATACAGTTACCAAAGACATCGACATCGACAAGTGGCTCTTTATTGCCAAGACATTGGTATCGGGCGAGATTCCCTATAAATTCATCGACTTTAAGGTTGATAAATTCTTAGCTATCAATGGACAAGAAATTGTTCGTCTGGGACTTGGTATAGAAACCAACGACCGTATGTCGGAATACTTTCGCATAGGAGGCTATATAGGCTTTGGCATCAAAGACCTCCGCTTGAAATGGGGCTTGAATAGCGGACTTATCCTGAATAAACGACGAAAAGTACAGCTTACGGCAGCCATCTACCACGATGTGTTCAAAGCCGGCAGCAACGTAAACGCACGGCTTATAGAATCATATCGTTTTTCTATGGCAAAAGCCAATAATATCATACTGGTCAGCAAAGGATTATTGCATCATTACGACTATGTGAAACATGCTGAAATAGGCTTTTCTTCCTTTTTGAATCGCTGGTTAGCCGGCAAAATCGAATTTTCCTATACGAATCACCATGCCGCCTACGATTACCAATACGCCCTTCTGCCTCAGGAAGCTAATAAACATCTGCGTTTCAATACAATCGAATTGTCACTATATCTGACTATCCCCTCACACGCTACCATCTATAGCTTTGGAAGGTTAAGATTAGCCAAGAAAACCTATCGTCCACAACTTGAATTCGTCTACAGCAGAGGTATTAAAGGCCTATTGGGAAGCGATTTTGCCTATAACTGGCTCGACCTAAAAGTATCGCAAAGCATAGAGATTAAATCCTTAGGAGCATTTAGCTATCAACTGAAGGCAGGTTTTGTAGACAAAGACCTACCCTATTCTATGCTTTATGGCATACATGGCGCCCATGTACTTGTTGATATTTTCGATCCTTATTCATTCGCCACCATGCGCATAGATGAATTTTTATCGGATAGATATGCCTCCTTACACATATCTCAACAGTTCCCGGCATTGTTTACATCAAAATATTCCTCCCCTAAACCACAATTGCTTTTACAGGGTGCTTGGGGAGACCTGCGTCGTCCGGAAATACATCAAGGAGAAGGTATAAATTTTCAACGCATGAACAAAGGCTATTTTGAAGGAGGAATTGCACTGCATGATTTGATTAAAAATCTATATGCAGGTGTAGGGTTCGCTGCGTTTTACCGTTTCGGACATTATATGTTCCCCGATATCATCGATAACTTCAGCTTCCGATTGACATTTACCGTTTTAGGACTGTAAACCGATACTTATAATTGTATATGTATTCAAAACTTTATGTATGTTATTCACATTTCATATGGAATTATACTAAAACTATCAGCAAACACTTGCATCGAGGAATTAAGTCCTCATTTATTAAAACATATTATTATGACTATCAGAGTCTTCGAATGAATTCAAAAAAAAGTAGTAGATTTCATGTTATAAATAATCTTAGTTATCGTTTGTATCAATGATGAACAGGGAAGAGTTTCAAAAAAGGTCGCTCGCCATTCGGCCACAATTGGTCCAGAAAGCGAAGCAATGGACCGAACAAGAAGAGGAGGCTGAAGATTTAGTACAGGAGGTACTTCTAAAGTTGTGGATTAGCCGTACTCAATGGGAGCAGCACCCCAATTTTGAAGCCTTAGCCTTTAAAGTATTAAAAAATAAAAACATTGATAGATTCAGAAGTAAAAAACATGATGTTGCCCGAATGGATGAATGTGAAATTGTTAGTGTCGGTAAGGATCCACTCGAACAAATAGAAGCCAACGATAACACGAAATTATTAATCCAAATCATCGACCAACTACCCGACTTGCAACGCATGATTATCCGATTAAAAGACATAGAAGGCTACGAAATCAACGACATTGCAACCCTAACACATGCTTCGCCCGACGCCATACGCATGAATTTGAGCAGAGCACGTAAAAAAGTCAAGGAATTATTCATTAAAAACAACACCTAAATATGCAAGGAAAAGACACGGAATATATACAACAGCTTATCGATGACTATTTCGAAGGGAAAACCGGCAGAGAAGAAGACAAAATATTGTTTGCTTATTTCTCACAAAGAGAAATAGATCCTTGCTTCCAACAATACCAAGCTTTGTTTGCCAGCTTTCATCAATTATCATTGCAGGTTCAAGCATCGAAAAAGCAGGCATATGTGCCACATCAACCCACAACCTACAGCAAGCTTTCAAACAAATCAAACAGAAGACAATGGATTCGCATCAGCTCCATCGCAGCATCCGTAATGCTCCTCGCAACAATTAGCTTTCTCCTTAATAAACACGTGCAAAACGTGGATTATGTAATGATCGACGGAATCAAATACACCGATGCACTTAGCATCGAAACCGCCGTAAACAACAGTTTGGCAAATGTTAAAATTGAAACACAAGACATCTTCTCCTCCCTCGATGTGTTGGAGTTAGATTCATTAAAATAAATAGATATGAAAACTAAAAACATATATTTTGCTAGCATCCTTATGCTACTTTTACTAATACCTCGTGCTTTTAGTGCTAGTTTACAAGCAAACACTCCTCGTCCTTCTATATTTAAAATATTTGAAAAATACGGCAATCAAAAAGGAGTTACTATGCTTGAAGTGTCAAGTGAAATTATTAAAAGCTATAATATCAAACACTTTAAGAGTATCGTATTTGATGACGGCCGATATGCCCTTGCTGACATACGGAAATGTATAGAAAAAGATAAAATCGGCGCTAAAAAGATGAAAGAACTCATACAAAACGGTGAAATTGTGAGTGCTTACTATCGCCTCCAAACGGAAAATGAAAGCATGAACCGTTACTTGATTTTTAAAGTAAGCAAACAGTATAAAACCACTTTGATATATATAGAAGGAGCCTTAAGCCCAGATGAACTCGTTGAACTATTGAAATAATGTATTAAACACAAAAAAATATATAACATGAAGAAATTAAGCATATTCACAAGTCTTTTATTGACCATTTTCATCGCGTCCGCACAAAACGATACCGTTATTTATTTCGGCAGCAGCAAAGTATATTTATCAGTAGACAGCGGTCAAACCAAAGTTAGGGTTACCAACGCTAATACCGATTCAGCCGAATTCATGCTTTTTGAAGGCATTTATGACGATTCTACTTCCAAAGAAACCATTGCTTCTTTTGGGTTTTCTAAACTGATTAAATCAAAGAGAAGTTCTTATATTAGGCCGCATAGCAATAACTTATTCTTAGGATTTTCAAGTTTGGCCGACCGTAACCTAAACATTGCCGACGCTGAGAATGCCATGCTAAAATATAATTCCTTTGAATGGGGCTGGACAGCCTTTACCTTTGAGCTTACTCCTCCAAAAACCAAACAAAAAGGAATACTATTTCATGCAGGCCTGGGCATACGTATGCATCAATACAATGCCGAAAACAATACAGCTTTTCGTTTAGTCAACCATTACACAACACAAGTAGCCGCACCGGATGATATTGTTTATTCTACCAGCAAATTGACCAATTGGTATGTACACTTACCGGCCTTGATAGAATGGCAAATTCCTGTCCAACATACTAACTTTTTCATCCAAGGCGGATTAGAATGCGGTATTAAATTATCCGCTAAATCAAAAATAATGTATTATGTTGATAACAAAAAAACAAAAGAAAAAATAGGATCCGATTTAAATGTCAATCCACTTACCTTGGATGTCAAATTAGCATTTGGTTTTGGCAGCTATGGGCTTTATGCTCGCTATGGACTGTTACGCGAATTTCGCAAAGGAAGAGGCCCTGAAGTATATCCGGTTGCTGTCGGTATAGTAGTAGTCCTTTAATATTAAACACAACCGTAGAGACGTAGCATGCTACGTCTCTACGGTATATTGACAATAATAAATGATTATTATTGTATTTAGAAATAGACACTCAAATTAAAGAATCCGGTTGGCTGAACATCAAAACCTGTATGTACGGGTGTTAATTTACGTTCGGCCACATAGACTTGATCTAATTTCCATGTTTCGCCAATGCCCACTTCTTCTGTGGTGTAGGTTCCAAAAATAAAGAGATCAAATTCGGCACCTATCGATATATTTTTGCTTATAAACAAATCGGCTCCTGTAAAGATTGCTCCCCCATAATTAATGCGATTACCTCCTTTAACTTGTAACATTCGAACCGGAGCATTCACGATTTGATCCATCCAAAAATCATAGGAAGTCGGCATTTGGTTGGTAGCACTTATTTTATTCCCATAGGTATAATACTCTTTATGGAAATTATAAGAAGCAAAGATTTCAGCACCTGCATAGCCTTGCATACGCCATAAGGAACGTCGGTATTCATAGCCTATTCCCAACTCTAATTGGGTGTTGCGTTCTTTCATCTCATCCACGACCAAAGCTTCGGTAAGCCAATTGTCGGCCAATGGATTGTTTAGATTAGCCACATCATCTCTTATAAATTCACGACGAGTAACATTATGTATACCAATACCAAAGCGTAACCTAAGTGCTGTATTATCGCTAAGAAAATATTTGCCGAACAAGGTTGGATTAAACATAATGGATTGTTGTGAAGAAGTAACCATATTATAATCCGGATAGTTAAATGTACCATGGGAACTATTGCTATTGCCGATGAAACGAATCATATTGGCTAAATCCAAACCCAATGAGAGGGTACCCTTTTTAGGTAAGATATCTGAAAAATCTTTTTTCGTTTCTTGTGCTTGAGAAGTATATAAAACCGCAAACACACATAAACTTGCTATTATTAACTTTTTCATATTTTGTAGATTTAAAAGTTAATTACTCTTTTTCATATATCATTACATCTTGCTGATAGCTATACTCTTGATTGGTGTAATCGGTAAAATACAATGTTTCATACACATTCAAATCATATTTATAAACATATGTTTTACCAAGTATTCTATCTTCGTAATCCCATATTTCGCTACCATAAATTTCAATTTCAGCATAACCGTTTTTAACCATGGGTACATCCAGTTCGAATTGACCGGCATTTGAAACCGTGAGGGTTTTATTTTGGATAAATTCTCTACCGAATTCATCGTAAGCATAAATAACAAGTGTTAATACCGTACCTTTAGGCACGTTGCTATAGATTAAGGTGTCGCGTGTTATGGTGTCGGTACCAATAATTTGAGTATAGTTTTTATGTTCACTCAAATACCTTAGCGTACCTCCAAATTTAATTTTAGTAGTTGGATTAAATGTATTTCCGTTAGGATCACCGGCTACATCGTTGTAGGTATCGCTTATTTTTTGTGTTGCCGAAGCAGAACCTGCACCAAGGCCTCCAATATATTTAATGGGTAGATTAAATTGTCTCCATTCTTTTAGGGTATCTTCAGAAATGGCGTACAACACATGATAAGTAAATGATTCAAAAGAAACAGTTGCATTTACACCGGAAGAAACCACCGGTACATTGATAGAAAAACTTCCTTTTTTGTCGATTTTTGTTGTCAACACATAATTTCCTCCTGAAACATTGTTAGGATCATAATCAGCATAGGGAATTGAAACCATCACTTGTGTGCCTTCGGGTACAAATTCCATAACGGCATTTGTTTGGTCTAAGTCGGCATATAAGGTACCGCTAATACTGACTGTAGGTAGGGTCGCTAAATCCAAAGGTTCTGATACTTCGTATTTTTTACAAGAAGTAAAAACAATGGATAACATCGCTGCATAAAAAATCTTTCTGTACATTGTTGTAATTTTAAATTAATATTTATTTTAATTATAAGATGTTGCAAAAATA